>JAHBWY010000033.1 GCA_019636735.1 Phycisphaeraceae bacterium | reverse complement strand
TGGGATTTACTCCGCGACGGGCGGCCGAGAGCCTCTCTCTCAACCTCCAACCCGTCACGAAATCCCGTCCGCTCTCTCCCTCTACTTCCGGCGCCGCGCACCACCGACGCCGATGCGAGGCGAAAGCCTCTGCCGCGCGTCACGCAGGTAGTCGCGATAGGTCACTGCCTGCGAGATGGATTGACGATAGCCGTTGCTCAGCGCGATCGCGATGAGACCGCGCGGGGGCTTTAGCGTCCCACTGGCCTGCGCTTGCGCGAAAAGGCGTTTCGCGAGCGCAATTTCTGCATCGGTATAGGGGGCTGACTTACGTGGCATGATGTTCTCCAAAGGTTGAAAGTGGCCCTCGGAGAAATTGCCGCACATGACGCGCCCCTCCGTGGGGCTGCGCCGGTTAACCTCCATGGGGAGGACGGGGCCCCGATCGGAATCGGGGCTGACGGCGAGGAGCCATCATGCGAAGCATAGAAAGAGATAGGTTCAATAACGCGTCGATCAAGGCCGGAATCCTATCAGGCCGCCTCGCGGTTTGGGCGGGCGACGCCGATCTCCTCTGGCAGGAAGCCGAGCAGCCAGTCGGCCGCCTTGCTCGCCTGCGAGGCTGCGCGGACGATGGCGCGGTTATCTTCCCGCAGCACCTCAAGCCACGAGGCGATGTAGTCGGCGTGCCGCACAGTCGGCACGATGCCGAGCGAGGCGCAGCAGAAGGCTGCGTTGATCTCGGCGACCAACTCTTCAAAGGCGTATTTCTTGGTGCCAAAGGACCCTGAGAGATCGCGGCCGACACGCGAGGGATAGCCAGTGGCGTGGCCGAGTTCGTGCAGCGCCGTGCGGTGCCAGTTGATCGGCTCGAAATATGCTTGCGGCGGCGGGACCTGCACGAAATCAGGCTCCGGTGCATAGAAGGCGCGATTGCCGCCAATGCGAAAATCGATGCCGGTCGCCTTGATGAGCGCTTCTACGCGCGGCTCGATGAGGTCCGGCGCCGGCAGCGGAACCTGAACGGCGAACTCCTCCGGGAGGCGCTCGCACTGGGCGGTGTTGAAGACGGTGAAGCGCTTCAGGAACGGGACGGCCTGGGCGTCTTCGCCGGTCTCGCGGGCGCGCTTCTTCTCGGTGTCCGGAATGAAGCGGTCGGCGTAGACGACGGTCGTGCCACGCTCGCCCTTGCGCACATTGCCGCCGAGCGAGAGCGCCTGGCGAAAGGTCAGCCAGCTCTGCCCGGGAAAGCCATGCTCGATGACAGCGCCCCAGAGGATCAGGACGTTGATCCCGGAATAGCCGCGCCTCGTCGAGGCGTTCCTGGGCATGGCCAGCGGCGCCTTTGCCGCCGCCGTCCCCCAGGGCTGAACCCAGGGCAGCCGGCCGTCCTCCAGTTCGGCGATGATCTTGTTGGTGATGTCGTCGTAGAGGCTCGCCCGTTCGGGGGCGGCCTGGCGGTGGTGCTTGGTCATCGCGGGTCTCCGCGACGGGCGCCGGGAGCCTCTCTCCCAGTCCTCAACCCGTCACGGCAAACCCGTCCGCACTCTTACTCTCGGGGGGCGTTGCGGGG
>JAHBWY010000032.1 GCA_019636735.1 Phycisphaeraceae bacterium | reverse complement strand
GGCTCTTCTGGGAAAGTGGGGCCAATGGATAGCGTAGTTTCTGGCCGCCCGTCACGGCGCTCGCAGCGCTGGGATCGAGTAAACGTCCCACTAGCGAGCGCCGCGCCGGTCTCCGGGGGCGTCATGAGGCCCTCCGGTGGGGCGTGGGGAGGCCGAGAGCTAGGAAGCGCTTCACACCATCGTCAGTACGCACTGGGTTGGCAACCATGAAGCGGAGCTTGCGGAAGAGATGCTGGTGATCACGATAGCCGCGTCCTCGACGTACGAGGGTCTCCCAGTTGTTGTTGAGAGCCTCAATGCGGCCGGTCGGTGGACGATGTTCGGCAAGCGCGATGATCTCGTGCCAGTGTCGTCCAAGCGAGTCGTGAAGCTTGCGCATGGGGATGTTGGCGCGTCGCTCCGTGCGTCGGAGGATGTGCATGAGCCCTGCCGTGATCGAGGCCCTGTCTGGTGCGCGAAGGACCAGCCGCAGCTCCTCAAGTACCTGATACGCGCGGGCGAGCTTGCCGTTCAGCCTGAAGACCTGGGTCAGTCGTTTGCGGTCGTCCTCCTTCACCCGTTCCCAGGGCCGAAGCACGAGCCACCGCGTGCCACACCCGACAGCGCGCAGCGTAGGGCCTGCACGGAAGAAGATCGAGCGGCGCAGCTCGGAAACTGCCTCCCCGGCCCGCTTGATGACGTGAAACGGGTCGTGGACGAACGGGACCTTTGCGAGCACATCGTCGCCGCGAATGGCATTGAAGAAGGGCCGATGCATGTCAGCAGCCACGACGCGAATCGCCTCCTTCTGCTCCCTCAAGAGAGACGCCAGCCAGGTTGCCACCGTGACCTCGCTGCGTCCATAGCCCCACCAGACGGGCTCCCCGGACTCGAGGTCGCTGATGATGGTGACGAACTTGTGCTTCCCGCGGTGGCGGCGGCCGAGCCACTTCTCATCGATCCCGACCTTCGTGAGCGTGGGCTGCGGACGCGTCCTCTCCCACCGCTCGATCGCCGCACACTCCGCGCGTCGAACCGTGCTCCAGTCGAGTCCGTACTTCGTTGCGACATGCAGCACTGGCATCGAGAACGCATCCAACGCGACGTGCTGCTGGAAGCGCTTGGTTTGCCGCTGATGTGGCTCAGCCCAGCTCAGCTGCTCGACGGAGTGGCCGCGACATCGTTTGCAGTCAACGCGGATCGGCGCGTAGACAAGAGTCACCTCACGCCCCGCCCACGGCAGATCTCGCCAGCGGCGGGGCGCGAGCTGCTCATGGCGGCGGCCCCCGATGGCACCACACTTCGCGCACCGCGGCGACCACCGACGCCTCAGCGTGATCTCCAGGCTGCAAGATGGCGGCGGCGTCTCGCCACGCTGTTCCACGACCTCGCCATCCTCGTTCTTGAAGGTCACGTCCATCACTTTGAAGCCCGGAAACCCTACGATCTGTGTCAGAATCCTGCTGCGCTGTCCCATTCCTGTTCCTCCCGATTCCTCTGGTGGAAGCGAAGAAGAACAGCCGGATGGTCCGGTGTCGATGGGGCAGCGCGCCTACAAAGACATTCGCCTCGGCTACGCGGTACCGCCACCCCCAAGGACGAACTCGTTTGGCCCTCCAGAGGCCACCGATCCCCCCTCAACCGTGGCCCCAGTTCTCAAGAAGAGCG
>JAHBWY010000031.1 GCA_019636735.1 Phycisphaeraceae bacterium | reverse complement strand
GCTTCGCACCGCAAAGCCGGTGTCCCGGCAGATATCATCGCCTTCGTCACCCTGGTCTGGGCATGACTGCTGCATCTCCCTCCATCGCTACCGGAAAAGCCTCTTCCTTCGGGTCAAGAACGGATGCGGTGGTGGCATTGCCCCAAGTGCTCCAACGCGGGTCGCTTTCAGGGGCGGCAGTCGGTTCGTGGCACGCTTCTCATCCGCAATCTCGGTGGCGACGGGACGCGGTTCTCGCCACGTCGCTCTGTCCTCCGCAACCACGATGACGACGATGGTCAGGCTCGAACAAGATCCCGGCCGGATGGGCCTGGGGCCGTCGCCATTCCAGCGACCCGGACGAAAGCGGTGATCCCGACCGCAACGGCGCCGATGATCGAGAAGGCGATCTGCCACGCCTCGGATGGCATCAGGTGCTTCACGATGCCATGAGTGGCGTGGAAACCCGCGATCGCCGCAGGGGCGACGAAGGCGATCGCCACGACGAGCTTCAGCCACATCGGACGGACGAAGGCGATCAGAAGGTGCCCGACCGCGAGCGTCATTGCGGCCGCAATCGCGCCGACGACGATCGCGCCGGCGATGCCGAGGTACTTGCCCAGCACGAAGACCGGGCGCCCGACGGGCTTGCTGATGACGGTGAGGGCGGTCTTGTCCTCGATCTCGCGCGAGACGACCGAGGTCGCGAGGAACGCCGCGAGCAGCGTGGCGCAGACGAGCACCGTCGACAGGCCGATGTCGAGGAGCATCTTGTTGTCGCCCGAGACCTCGGCCGAGTCGGAGAAGCCCATCGAATAGGCGGAGAAGAAGTTGTTGGCCGCCTGCATGATGCCGCACGCCAGCACGAGGATGAAGAACACCGGCTGGCGGATGCTCTCGACCAGCGTGTTGCGCGCGATGGCGAGGGTCTGTCCGAACATGCGAGGTGGAGCGCCTGTGGGGAAGGGGCGAGGCGGAGGGCCCGTCGCCGGCCCGGAGCGGCGCGGTCGGGGGCGGCGCCGGGGCGGTGGGGGAGTGTCCCTCGGTGAGGGGAGCGTGCGGGCCGGGGAACCGGACCCTGACCGGACGAGAACATAGAGCCGGGTCGTTCGTACATCAATGATCCGAACCGGGTTCGGTGGACAGGCGGGCACTGGCGCCTGACAATCCGACCCCCGAACGGAGTCTCGCGGGACCGGCCGCGCCGCATCAGGGGACCGGCGGGTTCTCGCTCCGGCACAGGACGCCGGGCAACCGGTCTTCTTTCCCGACGAGGGGCCTCCCGCGCGATCGGGGAGAGCTCCGCACAGCATCCACCCCCTCGCCGTCAGGGCGGCAGAGTCAGCGCCGCCCACCAACCCAGCCAGACGCACAGCCACATGCGAAACGATCATCTGACCTATCGCCGGGCCACCTCGATCAGCGTCATCGGGCTGTCGATCCAACTCGCCCTCGGCGTCGCGCTCCTCCTCTACGCCCTCTTCGGCGACGACTCCGCCGCCATGACCGGCGCCCTCTATGTCCTCTTCGGGGGACTGGTGTGGCTCGGTCTCTCCCTGGTCTTCCACCAGCACACCCTCGAGCGTCTCGAAGCCATGGAGGCCGAGGCTCTCGAACAGTCCGGCGCGTTCGATTCCTCCGTCTTCGAGGGCGCCCGCGAGGAGATGCGCGTGGCCGCCCGCCGGCTTGAATGGATGCACCGCATCCTGATGCCGGTGATCAGCATCGCCTACGCCGGGTCGCT
>JAHBWY010000030.1 GCA_019636735.1 Phycisphaeraceae bacterium | reverse complement strand
CGGAACGTGTCAACGCGTTTGAGACAGCAGGCACTCGAATTCTATGAGGCGATGTGGTTCAGCTCCGTGCGGCGGGGACCGAAGTCCACAGGGCACGGCGTGGAGCCACACGGCCCGCCCGTCCGGTCGAGGGGCGCATGGTGAGCGGGGCTGACGGTGATGTTATCGGTCGCTGCTCGCGCGGGGCTGCGTCTCGATTGCGCCCCTCCACCGTCGGTGCGGCCTTCTTCCAGCGAGATGGGGTTGATCTCAACCTTATCGGGCGGGCGACGTGCGATTGGTGGCCCGTTTGGGAAGCGCTCGGGGTGTGCAGCGTAGGCGGCGTCGAGCGCCTGTTGTCGCCGCGCGGCGACTTGCTCGACGCGACCATGGAAGACGTCCGCCGGGGTGAAGAGCGCCAGGCCAGCGTGATGGTGCTCGTCGTTGTGCCACCCGAAGAAGGGTTGGAGCCAGCCACGTGCGTGGTCCTCACCGGTGAAGCGGACGGGGTAGTCGGGCTGGTACTTCAGCGTCTTGAATTGTGCCTCGCTGAAGGCGTTGTCGTCGGAGACGCGCGGTCGGCTGAAGCTGCGCGAGGCGCCGAGATCCGCAAGGAGCTGGGCGACCGTATCGCTCCTCATCGCCGAGCCGCGGTCGGCGTGCACGATGAGTCCTGGCTCCACGCCGTGGCGTGTGATGGCCTCACCAAGCATCGTGGCTGCAAGGTGCTTGCACTCCTTCGCTGCGAGCAACCAGCCCACGACGAAGCGGCTGAAGAGGTCAATGATGACGTAGAGCTGGAGGAACCTTCCCTTCTCGGTTGTCGCGAGCTTGGTGATGTCCCACGTCCACACCTGGTTGGGCGCCGTAGCCGTAAGCGACGGGGCTGCGTGTGTCTGGGCCGCGCGCAGGTTGCGACGCTCTCGAACTTCGCCGGCCTCAGCCAGCACGCGGTACATCGTGCGGATCGAGCCGATGTACTCGCCTCGCTCAAGCAACGCTGCGTAGACCTCCGCTGGCGGTTGGTCAGCGAACTTGCTGTCGTGCAGGGTGTCCAGGATCCGCTGCCGCTCCTGTTCGCTGAGTCGGCGCGGACTCGGTGGTCGCTGGGTCGACCTCGCCCGCGACGGCGCAGGTTGGCGGCTGCGATAGAGCGTAGCCCGGCTGATGCCCAACGCGGCACACGCCACCACAACCGAGACGCTTGGATCGCGATGCTCAACGAGCGTCATGAGTCGACCTCGTCCAGGTTTGGTAGCGCGATCCCCAGCACCGCATGCGCTTTTTTTTGGAGCTCGATGACCGCCTCAGCGATCCGCAGCTTCCGCTCGAGCACGGCGTTCCGCTTCTCGGCGGCAAGCAGCGCACGATCCTTGTCGTCGAGCTTCGGCTTGCGCCCCGGCCTGTGCGATGCCAACCCCTCAATGCCGTGTGCGCCCAGCTGCTGGCGCCACGTCGAAAGATGCGAGCCGTAGATGCCCTCCTTACGAAGCAGGGCTTCTAGCGCGCCACGCTTGCCGCTCGCGAGCGCAGCGTCAGCTGCCCTGATGATGCGCAGCTTCTCGGATGCGGGGAACTTGCGGCGCCTTCTGCGCGGCGCGCTCTCGACGGCGGCACCGCTCACGCCGCGGCGCTTTTCGGCAGCCTCGGCAGCGGCGTCGTCAGGAGCGGGACCTGGGGATGGCTTGGGCACGTCTGGATCCATTCTCGCCCTTCGGTACAGACATTTCCAGAGGAGGCCGTCTCACACGACGTTGGCACAGAGGG
>JAHBWY010000029.1 GCA_019636735.1 Phycisphaeraceae bacterium | reverse complement strand
ATCTGAAAGGCCCGGTTTCATCGAGATTGTTCAGAGGTCCCCGAAGTCTCTGAGTCTCTGCCCGCGAGCCGGTCACGGGTTATCGCGGGGTCGGTCCCGCTTGAGCGCTCCCAACCCCCTGGGTGGCGAGCGCTAGGCGCTTAGGACGGCGTGATGGTATCGCATCACGGCAAGCAGCCTGCGCCGGCTCTCGCTCGTGCGGCATAGATCCCCCTTGGCGCCGCCCGGCCGAGCCGCAAGGCTCGCCGGGCGTTGTTGATTGGAAAACCAGATTCGGCGCGGAATCTCTCTTGACGCCGAGTTCGATCGCGTTATCTTCCAACATTCCCGGCGTGATCGCCGGGCTGCGCCGAGCGGGGCGATGCAACTGTTCGACCGTGGGCCATAGTTGCGAGATTAGACATCATGCAAAACTTCAGTCTGGGTCGGTTCGTGCTTGTGCACGCGCTCATTGCTGGGATCCTGTCGCTCGGGTTTCCGGCGACAGCGAGGGGGAGTTGCGCCGCCGCTTCGGCGACAGTTGCAGGCTCCGTGATTGTGGTGGCAGCGATTGCGACGCCAGTGCCTACTCCGGAAGAGGAAGAGTTGGCGGAGGCGCTCGCGGGCTTAATCGACTTGCTTGAGAACGGACTGCCAGCGAAGCGCGAGATCATCGCGGACATCAATGGGGACGACATCGCCGACGAGGTAATCCGATCGCCCGGAACCATCGCAGCGGCGGACGGCTTCATCGAAGTTCGCTCAGGCACAACGGGGAGCCTCATCTTCACGCTCCTTCCGCGGCCCAACGAGCGCCTCTTTGGATTTCGGGCCTTCACCCCCGGAGATATCAACGGCGATGGTGCTCCAGAGATCGTCGTCGCAACTGCCATCGCCGACCTTGAAAAGGGGGCGCTCGTGGTGTTCTCTGGCGCGACCGGCATTCGCCTCGGAGCTGCGATCGAGTCGGAAGCGCCACAGGGTTTCACGGTCGAGATCTATGGCGACATCAGCAATGACGCCGCGGTCGCGTGGCCAGACATTGAGCTCATGGCGTCAGCCGTCAATGGCTCGCAGAGCCTGAGTTCTAGCGAACTCGTCCGCTATGATCTGGACGGCGATGGCGTCGTCTCAAGCATCGATTTCGCGATCATGCTCGAGCGTGCGCAACAGGAACCCGGAGTCGGCACGGGAGTATCCGTTGCCGCGGGGATCGCGGCGATTGCGGCGGTTGGAGGATGGCGATGCTACCTGAAGCTCGCCGTCATTGCCCTTCAAATCCTCGCGATTATCGCAGTTGCTGTCGGATGCGCCCCGCTCGTCGGCCCCGCATGGTACGCGTGCGTGGTCGCTCTGGGCTGTCAGATCGTCGCCCTCATTAATCAGATTGGTGCCGTATTGGCGCAGTGCTTGGGAGCCCAAGATCCTGCTCTTGAAGCGCTCGAGTTGCTTGCCGCCATTGCCGGAGCGTTCTGTGCGGGCGGCGCTGGGCTCTTGCAGCAGTGGCCAAACCTGCTGCGACTCCTCCGGCAGCTCACAGTGTCAATTGGGTGAGTTCGCAATCGAGGACGAGCGATGCAGATCATGGATGTGATCCAGGTGCTGGCGCCGCTCCTCGCAGTTCTATCAGGGGCCGCCTTCCTCTGGTCGGTACGAGATCAGATCCAGGCCAGGTCGGCACGACGTTGGCGGTTCATTGTGTGGAGCATGTCGATCGCAGTAGTGGGTATCTTCGTGTGCACCGTGGCAATCCTTCTCAGCATGGCAGGGGTTCTGCCCCCATGACTGGTTGGCGCTCCGGAGGGTGACCGATGCGAGTATTCGGGAGCCTGCCTGAGCAGACTCGCGGACCAGCCCAGTGATTTCCAACATCGTCTGGGTTTGCAACTCCCCGGTTATGCCTGTCCGCACGATGTCTCTAATTGCACCCTACCCCGATTTCGAAGACCGTCCGACGCGCTCTACTTCAACGAATCGGCGAA
This sequence comes from Phycisphaeraceae bacterium, assembly GCA_019636735.1. Lineage (NCBI taxonomy): Bacteria > Pseudomonadati > Planctomycetota > Phycisphaerae > Phycisphaerales > Phycisphaeraceae > Phycisphaeraceae bacterium. Next base: position 103 of record JAHBWY010000029.1, on the reverse strand, counting down.
ACTCCACCGACCCACGGGTAAACGATGAACGCCTCGGCCCGACGGTCGAGGCGTTCGTCTTCCAAACGCAAGGAATTCGCAGGTGTTTCGCGTCCGTCCCGCG
>JAHBWY010000028.1 GCA_019636735.1 Phycisphaeraceae bacterium | reverse complement strand
TCAGCTCAGCACCTCTGAGTTTGTCCTTAGGTCCGTTCAGAAAGGTATACAAATGAGAATCGTTGTTGCTGCGTTAACTGTAGCCCCTCTTCTGGGACTTGGCGCCACAGGCTGCAAGAAAAAGAAGAGCGAGACGATCGTGACGAGGCCTGTCGTTGCACCGGAATCTGCACCTCCTGCCCCAGCTCCACCTCCCCCCGCGATGACTCCCGCCGAGATAATTCAGAAGATGGAAACTCTCGAGGATGCCATCGCGCTTGCAAAACCTGCGATGGCAGACACCGAGTCAGCCGTAAGCATTGGCGCAGTGCTGCTTGGAGCTTGGTCCATTGACAAACTCTCGTGGAACGCGCTGAATGCGCTACCTAAAACCGAGCACAAGCTCGTGATGAAGGACCCCGACGAAGAGCGCGGAAAGGTGCTTTGTACTCGCGGGCAGCTCTGACGTGCCTGCCCTTCTAGGACCACGCGTTTCTACAAACTTGCCCGACTCCGCTGTCTCTCTTCCTTCGTGCACTTCATCCTGAACGCATTCGGCGTCAATCCCCCGAGACTCGAATGTGGCCGCGCACCGTTGTAATGCAGTCGCCATCCTTCGATGACGGCACGGGCCTCGGCGGGCGTTCGAAACCACTCGATTCCGAGGCACTCGTCGCGGAATCGACCATTGAAGCTCTCGTTCGTCCCGTTCTGCCATGGTTTGCCGGGGTCAATGAAGGCGCTCTCGATGCCGACCTTGTTCATCCAGGCGAGCAGCGCCTTCGACGCGAACTCCGGCCCGTTGTCCGTGCGGATGTAGCGCGGCGCCCCGCGGTCGCTGACGAGTCGGCTGAGCACCTCGACGACGCGGGGGCCGCGGATGGCGCTGCGGACGTCGATGGCGAGGCTCTCCCTGGTCCACTCGTCGACGACCGTGAGGCACTTGAGGGCGCGACCGTCCGCACAGGTGTCGTGGACGAAGTCCATCGCCCAGAGGTGGTTCGGGCTGTTCGGCGGCGTTGGTCTCGGCCGCCTTGTCGCCACGCGCTTGCGCGGGCGCCGACGCGCCACCTGGAGGCCGGCGAGCTTCCAGAGCCGATGGGCGCGGTCGACGCTCATCTTCGTGCCCTGGTTCGCCAACATGCCCTGGATCATGCGGTAGCCGTAGCGCGGGTACCGGGCCGCGAGCTCGCGCATCTTCGCGACGGCCGGCGCGTCGGCCGCCTCCCGCTTCGAGACGTACTTCACGCTCGACCGAGCCACGCGGAGAAGCGCGCACGCTCGCCGGACCGACACGCGCCAGCGCTTCTGTGCGTGGACCACTTGTCGCCGGCGCGCGGGCGCGCTCACCATTTTTTTGAGTTGATGTCCTTCAGGATCTCGATGTCGAGCATCCGCTCGGCGAGGAGCTTCTTCAGCTTCGCGTTCTCCGCCTCCAGGGACTTCAGCCGCTTGGCGTCGTCGACGTTCATCGTCCCGAACTTGCGCCGCCACGTGTACAGCGTCTCGCCGCTGATGCCGTGCTTCTTCGCCACGTCCGCGACCGGCGCCTTGTCCGCCTCGCGGAGGATCCGGACCATCTGCTCTTCGGTGAACTTGCTCTTCCGCATGCTGCCTCTCCGTGATGCGCGGAGAAGGTCAACTTTGTATCAGCCGCTGGGCCAGTTTTCGGCAGGCACGTCACCCCCACCACCAGGCTCCCCTTTGCAACACCTGAGCAAGGCGAAGCCAATGCGAGCCGCTCCGCATCACCTTTACACCGCACAAGCCTGAGCAAGGCGAAGCCAATGCGAAGCTCTCTCCACAAGCCTGAGCGAGGCGAAGCCGATGCGAAGCTCTCCCATAAGCCTGAGCGAGGCGAAGCCGATGCGAACCGCACCGCATCACCTCTACACCGCACAAGCCACAACACCACTCAAGGCGCCATAAGGCTCGAACCATTGCACTGACGTAATGCTGGCCCCCCTCCCTAAGGTGGTCCCCACGACCCGCGACCCCGCCGCCGGCGTGAGGGCGTCACCCCCCTAGGCCGATCCCCCCACCGGCCCCCAAGCAAGATACACTGACTAGAGCACCGATCAGTTTGAAACAACGGGA
>JAHBWY010000027.1 GCA_019636735.1 Phycisphaeraceae bacterium | reverse complement strand
GATGCTTGGAAGATAACCCGTTCGATCCCCGCGTCAATCGGAAATCCGCGCCGATTCAGGTTTTCTAGTCAAGAACGCCCGGCGAACCTTGCGGCTCAGCCGGGCGCCGCAGGGTCGCCAAGGGGGAGCTATGCCGCGCATCGATGCGATGATTCTGCCGACGCACGAAGGCACTTCTGCAATCGCCTTTGCGACACTGTCCGGTTTGAGCGTCGCTCAGCCGTCCTAAGCGCTTAGCGCTCGCCACCCAGGGGGGTTGGGAGCGCTCCTGCTGGCCCGACCCCGCTATGACCCGTGCCCGGCTAGCGGGCCGAGACTCAGAGACTTCGGGTCGAAACGGTCGTTCCGGCGACTCCGTGGCCGACTATGCGGTTATACCCGGCGCGACTTGGAGACTTGGCCTCCGCATCACAGACTTGCGAAAGTACTGCGTACAAAGCGAAAACGCCAACGAGGTTAGTCGTCGGCGTTTCGCGTGATCTCAGCGGCCGGTCTCTGTTGCAACCGGCCTCGAAGTAGAGCGGGTCGGACGGTCTTCGAACTCGGGCGAAGGCGAAACAGGGACACGGAGCGGGGCGAGGGCACTCGACAGTTGCAAACCGTGGTGCACCCAACGATGGCACTCACCTGGTTGCTCAGGGCCGCGCTGACTTGCGGGTTGCAAACCGCAAGGTGGTGGCTGGATCAGGCAACCGCCCGTGCGGGCCCTTACGGTAGCCAGCTCTGTCTGAGGGCCAGCGGGAGGGGTCAAGGGCGGGCGCAGCCCGGCGAAGCGGACCCTTGACGCCGAACGCCGGACCATACCCTTCCGACTGGCCGATGCGGCACTCTGGCGGTCAAACGGCCCGCACAATCAGGGCCGAGGTACCGGTGATCCCTGGGCGCCTCCGACGGGCGCTGATGAACGATCTCTCTTCACTCGGCGCTCGAGAGGCTTTCCGTCTGGTCCGGGCACGGTCTCGGTCGTCTCGTCTGGGCCGAGCGGCGGAGGCTCGACAGTCAGCTGCTTGAACTGCGACGGAGTGAGGATCAGCTCGACGATTCGGATCGCCTCCGCCTCTTTCCGATCCCGCTCCGCAAGCAATCGATCAATCGTGAACTCGATCCGCTCAGGGAGATCCCGCTGAGGCTGGAGGTTGCAGCCAACTCGATCAAACATGATCCAACTGGCCATGAGTCGTTGGTCGACCTCTTCGATTCGACGGTCAAGTTCTTCCACAAGGACCAGGATCCGTTCCTTCTGGTCCGTATCCAGCGAAGGAATCTCGAGCGCGTCTCGAAGCGCCCTTTGTGCACGCCCGCGTCCTTCGGGCCGATCCCCGAGGAAGCGCGGAAACATGATCGCCCTCGCCATGGCAATAAACTCCGATCGCTTTGCCTCAGGGAGAAGTGCGGCAATCCTCGGCGTCCACTCGATGTTGATCCGTGCGCGCTCGAAGAACGGCTGATGGTACTTCTTGGAGAGCTCGCGGAACTCGATTCCGATTTCTGGCGGAGCGTTGGGGCGCAGGTTCCACAATTCCATCCAAAGAGCATTCATGCGCGGCCCGTAGCGGCATTCATTGTTCACGGCCCGCTCCGAGGGCGGGGTCAGTTCACGCCAATAGGCCTCGATCAGCGCACCTTCCGGGCTCTCGATGCCGAAACTGCACATCTCGCCCCCGAATGCCTTCAGCAAGAGACCCAAGTCAAGGCGTGCCGCCGAAACATCGATGGAGAGGTCGACCGCGCGCGCCCGGCTTCTTGCCGCCTCAAATCTCGCCTTGCTCGCAGCGATCGCGTTGCGGTCTGCATCGTCGTGCTGCTCCGCAATCGCCACGATCGCCGAAACCACTTCGGTCTCGACCTCCAAACGCTTGCTTCGCATCTCACACCGCGTCTCGTGGAAGAGCGCTGATGCCAAGGGGGGCGTGGGTCGCTCTGGATGCTGGGGCGCATACGGGGAGGCCGGCCCCGCAAGCTCCTCGAGCTGAGAGAGGTAGATTCGATCAATCTCCTGCCACCTGCTGAGATAGCGCTCCAGGAATGGATCGAGCATGAGGTCTCGCTCGGCACCCACTCCGAGCGTTGCGGCAAGGTTGCGAAGGTCCAGCTCCGACGGAAGTCGCCAAGAGCGCAACACGACACCGCCGCTCCGCAACTCGTTTGGAATCCTCGCGACGACCTCGCCGGGGACCGCGTCAAAGACCGATAGATGGTTGTGATCTGTGTCGTTTGCGAGCTGTCCCGGTGGACGGCACCAAGCCGCCCTTTGAGAGCACCATGCGAGTACAGGCACGAACAGGACGATCACGAGCCAGAAGGCTGATCTCATTCGCTCAACTCTATGTCACGGACAAGGAGTGCCGGGTCCGTTGTCCCAGCAGTTAAAGTTGACCTGTGCACCGTAGGAACAAACACCACCGTCGCAGACGCCGGGACGGAGATGGCATGGCACGGACGGAAGGATCGGCGAAGGTCCTTGATACCCCGACGGCGCGCTCCTTTGGTAGCGGAATGTCCCGTTGGCCAGAATCTGCGGAATGCATCTCGCGACGTCGCCCTCCCCAGTGACGCATGCAGGAGAAAACTCCGGATGACTAATCAGCACACTCGCACAACAGGAGATGGATTCCAGTTTCCAACACGACTGCGATTGGCCCATGGCAGCTCCGCCAAAGGCGGCGATTGTGCCAAGAAAACCCGCTCCCACCAATCGCACGACCCACGGCCCATTTGCTTACTTGCTCATCGAATTGCTCCTGAAAAGTTGACTTCGACACTGGAACCGACCGCGCCGGGCGACGCTCGCCCGACCTGCCGCCGAACAAAGTTCTCTTGAATCTGCCGCAGAAAGCCCACGCCAACGCCCTCGAACT
>JAHBWY010000026.1 GCA_019636735.1 Phycisphaeraceae bacterium | reverse complement strand
GGTCCGATTGGACGCGGCTGTACGTTCACCCCTGTGAACATCCCATGGTGCAGGGACCGAATTGAGACGTACTTGGCCTGCATGCGACGCCGTGATCCCACCTGCATCAGCCAGATGCGCGCGTCCGTCGTGCTTCTGGATTGAGCTTGCCGGGACACCTGGCCGGGCGTCGGTCTCGATCGAACCCAGAGACGGCAGGCTCTCCACCGCCTCCGCGACATCGAGCAGCTTCGAGTCGGCGTAGACATTTGCCGTGAGGTTCGGATCTCCGCGCCGCGTCGGGCCTTCTCGTCCCGCGCATACAGGAGCAGGTACGGCAACGTGCCGTCGAGATCCGTCTGGCCCACCGAGATCGAAGCGACCTCGCCCTTGCGGAGGCCAGCCAGAGCGAGCGTCTTGTAGATCGGCGCCCGCTCGCGGCCGAGGCGCTCACGGGCCAGGCACTCGAGTCGCTCGGCACTGTGTGCAGCCAGTGATCGGAAAGTGCTTGCGTGGGGCGAGTCCGTGGCCTGCACTATGATCACGACGACGATGTCCGCACGCGAACCGCTCGATTCCGACCGTCCACTCCTGTCCCTTGACGGTTTCCCGTATCCGATCGCGTACCGCTGGATTCGACTCAACGGCTTCGACGGGTTCCCGCCATGGCGTTGCATCGATGTGGCCGACGACGCGAGTTGGATCCGAAACGAATTCCTGCGAGAGGTCGCGCGCGGTTCGATCCCGGTGCGGGACTTCCTTCCCTTCGCGCGCTCAGGCGTCGGCGACGACTATGCCGGCTTCATTCAAGCGGATGGCGCCGTCACCGGCGAGGTGTGCGTCGTGCATCTGACATTCCGTCACGCCGCGGAAGTGGCGGGCTACCCGAAACATCGAGTGCTGCCGACCGTGTGGGACTGGATCAACCTGGTGTTCGAAGAGGCCAGGCGTGCGTGCAATCCGACATCCGTCTCCGATCTGGAGTCGTCGCTCCGACGGGGAGGGTGATCGGCGCGCGCTGTTGAACCTTCAGCACCTCGAGCGCATCACCTCGCTACCGGCGCCCCGATCGCATCTGTCCGGCCCATCGTTCGAAGCCAACGGAAGTGCGATGCAATCCCGGCACCGATGCTGGGGTGCTGCTGATAGCGCACCCCGAATTCGCGACAGACCTGTTCGACGAGCGGCGCCAGGGCGCGATAGTGGACATGGCACACGCGCGGGAGGAGGTGGTGTTCGATCTGGAAGTTGAGCCCGCCGAGGAGCCAGGCCGCGACACGGCTGTTTCGCGCGAAGTCGACCGTGCTCTCCACCTGGTGAATGGCCCATGCGTTGTCGATGCGGTTCGTCGACGAAGGAGGAACAAACTCGGCCTCTTCCACGACATGAGAGAGCTGAAACACGATGCTCAGCGTGATTCCGACGACCACGCCGACCGCGCCGTAGTAAATGAGAACGACCCACCATGAGTGAAAGAGGTTGGGTACTCCGATGGCGAGTGTGAAGAAGACCAACTTTCCTCCGACGAAGACGATGAGGTCGCGGCCCTTCGGCCGTGGAATCGCATGACCGCCGACCCGCCCGCGCAGCACATCGGCGATGTCACCGAATAGCTGCCAGCGGATCGCCATGAGTCCGTAGAGCGGCCACATGTACCAGTGCTGCCAGCGATGGATCGGAAGGCGTCGCTGATATGGCGTCACTCGACCAAGCACGCCCAGGTCGATGTCCGTGTCGTGCCCTGTGATGTTTACATATGTGTGGTGAAGAACCGAGTGGCGGTGGTGCCAGATGTAGGAGCTGCCGCCGATGACATCGAGGAAGATGGCTGCCAAGGCGTTGATCCACCGGCGGCTGGAGTACGCGTCGTGCCCTCCGTCATGCTGGATGTTGAGTCCGATTAGCGCCGTTGCGAACCCCAGCGCGATCGAGAGCGGCACGGCTTGCCACCATGTTCGCGCGACGAACACGAGCGCGAGATACAGCGCCGTGAAGACAAGGATCAGAATCGCCGACTTGAAGTACATCGACGCGCAGTCGCGCGGCCGGCGTCCGGTCGCCGCGAAGAATTCGTCGACTCGACGGCGCAGTTCGATTTGAAACGCGGGTTTGCCCGTGAATTTCGGGTGGGAGGATTTCGGAGGTTGAATGAGGCAGCGTCCAGTCTGAGGTCGATCGATCGTCCCGCGGAGGCCGAACGCCGTCGTCGGAGCGTGATTGTAGCAGGCGTGGCGACTCGATCATTCGAGGCTCCCCTTGACATGGGACGCGCCCGTGACGGCACGGCACCTTCGAGGCTCAGCCAGCTTCGCATGGGACATCGGCGCGGCAGAGGTGCGTGCCGAAGGTGTGCCGCAGCGCCATGATTCGGATGGATGTCGACCGTGCGGCCACGCTCGTCGGTCTTCGAGGCGATCTCCTTGCCGCCGCGCTTCTCGATCGTCGCGATCCCGGCGAAGACGAGGTCGCGGTTGAAGATCCGGATCAGGCCGCTCGGCACCTTGACCATCTTGGTCGTCGGCGGCAACCTCGCGGGGACGGGCTCATCGCGCTCTCGAGCTGTCGCCTGTACGAGGGCCAGCGTTTCCTCCATCCACGCACGCAGCTCGGCGGCGAGGTCCTTGCGCAGCGGGATCTCCGCGCCGCGACGGTTCTTCTCGTGCCGCGCGTGCAGGAGCAGGTACGGCACCGGGCCGGTGAAGTCCGCCTGCGCCACCGTGATCGACGCGAGCTCGCCCTTGCGGAGGCCAGTGAGGACGAGCGTCTTGTAGATCAACGCCCGCTCGCGGCCAGCGCGATCGAGTCGCTCGCGCCGAGAGTCGCTCATCTTGGCTCCTATCTCTCCGCGCCGATTGCCCTTCTGGATGGTGAGCGCCTCGGCGAGCGGTCGGCGCCGCGC
>JAHBWY010000025.1 GCA_019636735.1 Phycisphaeraceae bacterium | reverse complement strand
TGAGCAAGCGGCAGGATCCCTCCGTGCCAATGATGATGAGACACTCCGCATCGCTCTCGAGTCACAGGGCGTCCAGGAGAGTCCGTCATGGCCGAAGATCCCTCGAATCGAACCGATTCCGCACCGTCGGGTCCATCGAAGCGCCGCACCCGCCGGCACTTCAGCGACAAGGAGAAGCTCCGCATTCTGGATGCGGCTGACCGCGTCAGGGAGCCGGGGGAGCTGGGTCTGCTGCTTCGCAAGGAAGGCATCTACTCCTCGCACCTGGCCTGCTGGCGACGCTGGCGGCGTCGCGCGTACCCCGAGCATGAGCAGTCGAAGAAGCCGCCGACGGACAGCCAGCAGCGGCATGAGAATGCACGCCTCGAGCGTGAGAATGCTCGCCTGCGCCTGAAGCTCGAGCACGCCGAGAAGCTGCTCGCGCTTCAAAAGAAGCTGGCCGACCTGATGGAGGCGACCGCGGAGACGGAATCGAAGAACGGCGGCGGGCCCGGGGGCGGAGGGAACTGGGAATGACGCTCGTCGACGAACATCATCACGAGATCGCCGTGAAGCCGGCATGCGAAGCGGTCGGAGTCTCCCGCGCCACCTGGTATCGACGGCGGGCACGGGCGGTTGAGTGCGCACATGCCGTCCGCGCGCCGGTGTCGGACGAGATCATCTCCGCACGGGCGCGTCGGTCGCATCCGCGTCGCATTCCCGATGAGGAACGCCACCGAATCCTGGGCGTGCTCTGCGAGGAACGCTTCATGGATCAGACGCCGCGAGGGGCCTTCGCGGCGCTGCTCTCCGAAGGCACCTACCTCTGCTCGGTCCGCTCGATGTATCGAATCCTCGGTGAGAACAAGGCCGTGCGCGAGCGACGCCCGCTGCGATCGCACGAGCGCGCGCCGGTGCCTCGCCTGGTCGCGCGGGCACCGAATCAGGTCTGGACCTGGGACATCACGAAGCTGCCGGGCGCCTTCGGCGGCTGGTACAGCCTGTATGTGATCCTCGACCTCTTCAGCCGCTTCGTGGTGGGCTGGCGACTCGCACAGTCGGAGTCGGGCCTGCTGGCGGCCAGGCTCGTCGAGGAGACGGCCGTGCGTCACGGAGCCGAGCGTGGCACGCTCATCGTGCACTCGGATCGCGGCGCGCCGATGACCTCGAAACCGCTCTCGGCGATGCTGGCCGAACTCGGCTTCGAGCGATCACATGCTCGGCCACGCACGAGCAACGACAACGCCTTCTCCGAGAGCCAGTTCAAGACGATCAAGCACGGCCCGATGTGGCCGAGCGAGGCGATGAGCTTCGACCAGTGGAACGCGTGGTGCGTCGAACTCTTCGACTGGTACAACCGCAGGCACCACCACGAAGGCATCGGCCACTTCACGCCGGCGCAGGTCTTCTCCGGCGAACATCGAAGCTTGCTCCTCGTGCGTCAGCGCGCGCTTGATGCGGCGTACGCGCGGAACCCGGAACGCTTCGTGAACGGTCGGCCGCTGGCCCGCGCCGCGCCCACAGAAGTCTGGATCAACCGGCCCCCGAGCCCTTCTGGGGGAAGCCCAGGTGCGGGGCCGGCGACTGAGGCCCCGAAGGAACTCGCCGCAACCCCTGAACCGCTCGATTTCGTCAACTCATGAACCCACAAAGTGTCTCAAAGGCATTGACACGGTCCGGGAGCTTCGGTCGGAGCGGAGAAGACGAACTCCGATCGCGCGTTCCGCTCGGCCATCGTGAGACGGTTCAGGCCGTCATAGGAGTAGCGGTGGTTCATCGGCCAAGCATTGCCCTGCCTCAGATCATAGGCGGAGGTGCGGTTTCCGTTGAGGTCGTAGCCGTACTCGAGGGCCACGATCTCTGGCTTGGTCGGGTAGTAGGCGCCACCCAGGCCGCTGCTGATCCACTGCGTATCGAGGGCGCCATCGGCCCAGATCTGGAGCGCCAATCGGCCGAAGCGGTCGAAGCCTGGGTAGTAGCCCGCGACCTGATCCGTTTGGCCGGCCGATCGGCGCTTGCCGTTGAGCGACAGCGTACGGTCGAGTTGAACATCGGGCGGCGCGTAGTCCACGACGACGGGCGTGCCGCGGCCGAGGTAGCTGTAGATCGCAAGATCCACCTGGCTTGAGGACGAGACATTCGTCCGCAGCCGATGAACCCGAGAGATGATGTCGTCGATCGGTGCAGAGCCGCCGGATCCTCCGCTCGGCGCGTAGCTGTAGTCGAGCGCCTCCGCGGTAACGCCGGAGGAGTTCGCGCGGTGCGGATAGGCCAGCGATGACACGCGGCTGTAGTTGCCCCCGGCGCCGGTGCCCGTCGCCGCCGATGCACTGTAGCTGTATGCAACCAGGCGAGTATCGCCTTTCGGAGCCCCGAATCCGTCGTAGCTCACGGCACCCTTCGAATGCTGGTAGATCTTCTCGATCTGCCACAGCGGCGTGTACTTGAACTCCACCTCGTTGCGGGTGACCGGCGTCGTGCCATCTTTGAGGCCGGTGACCCTGCTCAGGCGTCCGGCCGAGTCGAAGGCTACATCGACTCGGTCCATGTACGTGTCGAGCGTGGACGAGGAAGTCAGGGCGAGGTCCTTCGTCACCCTACCGGACTTGTCTCGCGTGTAGCTGTGGATCGTGTCGTTCTGGTCGAGGAGCTGCGTGATCTCGCCAAGACGGTTGTAGCCGTAGAAAACCGTACGAGCCGCATCGCTCGAGCCGCCGCTGCCGGTGGGATACTTGGCCGAGAGCAAAAGATCATTCGAGGTGATGGCGGACTGCACCGAGTAAGTGCCGCCGACGCCGGCGCTCGATGTCGAGACCCCATAAGCGTATTCGGTGACCTGGTCACCCGTAACGGAGTTGTGGGCAACCAGCTTCAGCAGGCTGCCGTTCCCGTTGTAGACGAAGGTCGTCACGCGATCGACGTCGTTTCCCGAATTGACGCCCGTAACCGTACAGAGCTCGTCCGTGTCGTTCCAGGAGACGGACACACTCGAGTTCGCATCG
>JAHBWY010000024.1 GCA_019636735.1 Phycisphaeraceae bacterium | reverse complement strand
GGGAACCGGACAGAATGCGAAATGTCGCGCGAGAGTTTCATCGGTCGGACCGCTCAATCGGTCGCCACCGTGCTGTGGGGATCGATTGGGAGATCCTGACACCAGCCATGCGGAGAGGCAGCAGGGTGACTGATCGGACCGGGGTGGGTCAGATCTCGGTGCTCGGCAGTGGGTAAGTCTACGCGCGAGTTGACAACCGGACACAATGCGAACTTTCGGGCGAGTTCCATCGAACGGATCGCACACGCGGTCATGCCCGAAAGGTGAGGATCTGCCACATCGGCACGCCCATCGCTTCTCGGCAAATGACTCGATGTCACCGACAACGCCCCACTCCCCCTGCTGTTCCTATAACTCGATCTACCAGAACCACTTCCAGGCAACAAAGAGGATAACCGGCCCTGCGTGTGCTTCGACAAAGAGCAGCATGCCAACAATCGGCGCGTGCCTGGACCGCTCGATCGTCGCCACCTTGCCGCCTCGATCACGCCAGCAGTAGATCCAAAACATAACTACAAACATCCCGAACACCGTTCCTAAGACGAACGGCTTCGCGATCGGCAAGTTCGGCCAAGGTGGCACTCCCACGATCCGGCTGATGCCGAAGAGGATCATGAATCCATGCACCCAAAGCGTATACCCGGTGTAGATAGCTGCGGCTTCCTTCGCGCTCCCCCTGAGAGGCGTGCGCTCGAGGAAGGCGTAGAGCGTTACAAAGATCCAGTCTACTAGTTTCATAGCGTGCTTTGGAGGCGCGGGGTCGCTACGGACAAGGCGTAACGACTTCTTGCGACTCCTCGGACCGCGCGCCCTCGGATGCACTGTTCTCTTCAAACATCTCGTAGAACCCGTCGAACGCGCCCAACATGTCCAGACCAGCGCCAGTCACCGCGATGATCGGACCCGCGACGGGGATGAATGCGATAGCCGTCAATGCTCCGCTCACTCCTGCACGAGCGAAGCTGCGCGGCGATCCCCCGCTAGTGGATATGTCGTACACTGCGATTGCCGCCGCCCCCGCGGGTCCAGCAATCTTAGCGGCTTTGCCGGCGCCTACAAGTCGCGCTTGATTTGCCCTCGCCGCCTTGACCGTAGAGCCGCTGATGTATTGATTGCCCCTAAAGCCATCCTTGTAGATTGACCTTCCCCCACCTTGCGTACCAGAGTCTATGAGAGTTCCTGCACCGTTGGGAGTCGCTGCCGGGCCGACCGGAGCGCAGCGCAGGGAGGACCGGCAGCGATCGATTCCGGCGCCGGAGGCCGGTACCCCAGCGCGCTGTGCGGCCTGATCCCGTTGTAGCGCCGCCGCCATTGCTCGATCAGGATACGAGCCTCCAGCACCGTGTGGAAGTGCTCGCCGTTCAGGAGCTCGTCCCGCAGCTTCCCGTTGAAGCTCTCCACGTACCCGTTCTCCCAGGGGCTGCCTGGCTCGATGTACAGCGTCCTGACCCCCACCCTGGCCAGCCACTCACGCACGGCCGTCGCCGTGAATTCGCTGCCGTTGTCCGAGCGCAGATGCCCAGGCACCCCGCGCGTCGCCATCAGCCACGCCAGACGCTCGAGCACATCGTCGCTCGTCAGGCGTCGCGCCACATCGATCGACAGGCATTCCCGAGTGAACTCGTCCAGGATCACCAGCATCCGCAGCGGCAATCCCTCGCGCGTCCTCGCGCTCACGAAGTCGTAGGCCCACACATGGTCCCGCCGCTCCGGGCGAAGCCGGATGCACGAGCCGTCGTTCAGCCAGAGTCGGCCTCGCTTCGGCTGTTTCTGCGGCACTTTCAGCCCTGCCTCCTTCCAGATCCGTTCCACGCGCTTGTGATTCACCCTCCAGCCCTCGTTCCTCAGCAATGCGTTGATCCGCGGCGATCCGTAGCGGCCGTACACCGCCGCCAGTTCCACGATCCGAGCCGTCAGCCGATCCTCATCGTCTCGCACCTCCGGCGTGTACCGCTGCACCGCCCTGGCTTGCCCCAGCACCTGGCACGCCCGACGCTCGGAAACACCCAGCTCCACCTGCGCCTGCTCCACCGCCTGGCGCCGACGAGCCGGGCTCAGAAGTTTGGGCGTGCCGCCTCCCGAAGGATCGCCTTGTCCAGCTCCGCGTCAGCGAGCAGCCGCTTGAGGCGCGCGTTCTCCTGCTCCAGCTCCTTGAACCGCTTGGCCTGATCGACCTTCAGACCGCCGTATTCGCGACGCCAGCGGAAGTAGGTCGGCTCGGTCACTCCGAGCAGCCGGCACACCCCGGCCACCGAGTTGCCCTTGCCAAGTTCCACCTCCGCCTGCCGAAGCTTGTTGACGATCTCCTCCGCCGAATGACGTTTCCTGGCCATGATCCCGATCCTCCTGATCCAGGCCGAAGACTATCGCTCCGACTGGACCTGTTTCAGGGGGAAAGGTCAGTCTGTGCAAGCGCTTGTGCAAGGGGGAGGGCCAGGGGGAAGGGAAGGCGCTAATCTCCGACCACCAAGACCCGCGGCGTATACTTCGCCCGTGCGTTGGGAAGATCACATCTCGGTGACCTCGGGCGTGCGGAGCGGCAAGCCCTGCATCAAGGGCACGCGGATCACAGCCGTTGATGTCCTCCAATACCTCGCCTCCGGAATGACCGAGGCTCAGATTCTGGCCGACTTTCCCCAGCTTCGGCCCGAGCACATCAGGGCCGTCCTCGCGTACGCGGCGGAGCGGGAACAGCGACTCGCTGACCCGCACGCGGCGTGAAGCTGCTCTTCGACGAGAATCTGAGCCGGGGGTTGGTGGCGTTGCTTCGCGACGCGTACCCCGAGAGCGCGCATGTCGTCGATTTCCTGCCCCCTTCGAGCGCGGACCCCGTGATCTGGGAGCACGCCAAGGCACACGGCTTCGCGATCGTCACCAAGGACGACGACTTCAACGCATTGAGCCTCGTTCACGGCGCTCCACCCAAGATCATCTGGATTCGCCCTGGCAATGTCTCGACCGAAGCGGTCGCCGAGAGTCTTCGCCGAGCGAGGCGGTTGATGGAGGAGTTCGTCGCCGACCCGCGGCAAGCAATTCAGACGCTCGCGGTTCGCTGACCGGATGTCCCTGCGAGCGCCGGCAGCGCCTCCACCGCCCCCGCCACATCGAGCAGCTTCGGGTCGGTGTAGACGTTCGCGGTGAGGCTCGGATCGCTGTGACGCATCGCGGCCTGCGCGGTGCGGAGCGGGACGCCGGCGCGGCAGAGG
>JAHBWY010000023.1 GCA_019636735.1 Phycisphaeraceae bacterium | reverse complement strand
CGCAGATCAGAGCCTCACAGGTCGGGTCATCACAACCCGGGGTACCGTTCGCAAAACAACAGTCTGAGCCTGCCTGCGCCGCTGCCAGCGGCGCGATGGCTGCCGCCGCGATTGCGACGAGCAGAGTCGTACAGTTCACCTTCATCTATGCCTCCTTGGCTTGTTCAAAGCCACCCACGGGCGCCGCATCCCCTCCGCGAGGAGATCGCCGAGCGCCCAAGACCTCATGAATGTAACTCGACATCGGCCATGGCGGAAGCGAAGAATGGCCCAATCTGCGCAATAACCGCCTTTGGACCTCGATTCTGGCCGAATGGTCGGTCCTTCTCGATGGTGTAAGCTATGCGAGCAATGGTCCGCCCGTTGCCGAAATGGCGGCTCATATTGAGACCTTGTTCGACATTTCTGGATGATCGGACGGCTTGACTCTTAAGGGCACCTGTTTGGTTCCAGCATGGACCGATGCCAGGCGGCTTGAAGAAGCTTCGGTGGTGCGCCCCGTTGAAGGCCAAGGAGGTCGGGTCTCTACAGGCGAAGCCCGGCGCGGGCCGGCGATGACGGGTGAGCGTCACCGTTCACCCAGTCGGCTCCACCGATCCAGACGGCGACTGATGGCGCGATCCGCAGTCGAGTCGATATAAACCCGACCGCGTCGCCCGCGCCACTCTGCGGGCCCCTCGGTGCTCTCTCCCTCTCACCCAGGCTGCCTCATGACCACCCCCACCCATCCCAAGGTCGGCGAGCACGCCCCGGCGTTCGCCCTTCCATCAGCCCCCGGTCAAGTTGAAGATCTCACGAAGGTCATCGGCCGGGAGAAGGTGGTGCTGCTCTTCTTCCCCTTCGCCTTCTCCTCGGTGTGCACGCAGGAGATGTGCCATCTCCGCGATCAGTGGGCACAGTGGGGTTCGATCGGCGCTCGCATTTACGGGATCTCCATCGACTCACCATTCGTGAACGAGAAGTTCCAGCAGGTGGAGGAGATTCCCTTCCCGATCCTGAGTGACTTCAACAAGGATGTCTCGAGCCGCTACGGCGTGCTGCTTGAGGATGTCGGTGGCTTCAAGGGCGTGGCGACGCGGGCGGCGTTCGTGATCGATGCGGCTGGCGTCATCCGCTACGCAAAGGTCAATGCGTCGCCGCGGGAGCAGGTGGACTTCGCGGCGATCGAAGAGGCGGTGCGATCATGTTGAGCGTCACGACTGATGCGATCGATGCGGTGGTGTCGAGGCTTCGAGTGATGGGCCGTGCAGGCTGGCGTGCGATGCGGAGCGCAGGTGTGTCGTCGATGGAGAGCGCATGTTCGGCGCTACGAGCCCATCTGGTGCAGGGCATGCGCCCGGTGCATCGCGCGCATGCAGTGGATGTCGCGTGTTCGGCGCAGCGCGCGATGCCGGGCGCACACTCAATGCACGGCGCGTGGGCGCGCGCGGCATCGAGCGTGGCCGTGATGATCGCGTGTGTGCTGATCGTCACGGGCTGCAACAGTGCGTCGAGTCTTCCGCCGGGCAGCGCCAAGGTGCGCGTCGCCGAAGGGCGCCGTGATGCGGAGATCTCGATGAGCGGCGTGCTTCAGGTTGAACTGTTGGGTCACGCGGGGACGGGCTTCGACTGGAGGCTCGCGGCCATCGACCGTTCGCTCTTCGAGATGACGGAGACGCCGCATGTGACGCCACTCGATCCGGGGGTCATCGGAGGTCGGACCATCACGACCTTCACCTTCAGGCCGTTGCGTCCGGGACAGTGCACGCTCGTCTTTGAGATGGTGCGGCCGCCGTCGTGGAACGAGCCGCCCGGTCGAGTTGTGCAGGTCGAGGCCCGCGTGGCGAGTGGAGGCCGTTGATGTTCGTGCGCGCGTGCGAGACATTCGGGCATTGTTTCGCGGCAGCGCCCCGGAGCCGCGCGGCGACAACGGTGTTGGCGATGGCCATGTCCGCTGCAGTCGCGGCGTGCGAAGGCCACTCTCAGCCGCAGGCTCCGGGGCAGGGCGCTGCGCCGACATCCACCGCGCAAGAAGCAGGCGCGGATGCGACGCGGGTGCCCGGGCTCGCGCCGCCTGCGTCCGTAACGGGCGATGCGTCGGCAGCCGAGCCCGCAGCGCCCGTGCCGGAGCCGCCATCGGCGGCCTCGCGCCGGCTCTTCAACGGCACGAACCTTGATGGGTGGAAGGTCTTTGTGCCGGGTGACGAAGACACTTCATCGCTCTTCGTCGCGCGGGATGGCGTGCTCATCTGCGAGGGGCGTCCGATCGGCTACATCGCGACCACTGAGCAGTTCGAGAGTTTCGAACTCGAACTCGAGTGGCGCTTCGATCCGGAGCGCGGCGCGGGGAACTCCGGAGTGCTGTTGCGCGTGGCCGATGAGGACCATGTCTGGCCCCGGTCGATCGAGGCGCAGCTTCACTCCGGAAACGCGGGAGACATCTGGAACATCGGCGAGGTGCCCATGCAGGTCGATCCCGACCGCACGGAGGGGCGTCGCACCCGGAAGATGGCCGAGAGCAGCGAGCGGCCGCTTGGAGAATGGAATCACTATCGCATTGTCCTCGACGGTGGTGCGTTGGAGCTGCATGTGAATGGAGTCCTTCAGAACACAGCGGAAGCGTGCGAAGTGCGCCCGGGCCGAGTGGCGCTCCAGTCCGAGGGGGCGTTCATCGAGTTCAGGAACATCACGCTGCGTCCGCTGCCGGGAACGAGGTAAGGCATGCGAGCGATGCAGGTTGAGTCAACGGTTCGAGGCGGAGCGGGCGTGCGGCTCGTCGCGGTCCACGGCAGCGCCAATGGCGCGTCGAGTGGCGCGGGGTTCGGGGTGGGCCTTGGCCCAAGGCCGCGCACCGCAGGCTGGCGCAGGGCCACGCGCATGGCGCTCGCCATCGGCATGGTCGTTGGCTTCGCCGGCGCATGCGGACCAAAGACGAATGTGCTTGAGGATGGGAGTCGAGCGCCTCGTGGTCCACGCGTCGCCGCCGGCGCCGAGTTCTCGCCGCGCGTCGGTGACTTCGCCACCATCGAGCGCTTCCTCATCGTGCAGGGCGCCATGTCGGAAGCGTCGGGGGCGATCGTCTCGACGGTCGTGCCACGAATCCGCGAGCGCGGCGGCCTGCGGGATGTCTGGGTGCTTCGCAACGATGGCGCGCAGCAGATCGACATCGTGTCGATCTGGTCTGATCCGGTCGCGTTCCAGGTGTGGCAGATGAGCTCCGATCGGATCGAGGCCTATCGATCGCTCGGGCCCGTGTTGAGTGCGCAGCCGATCGCCGAGACCGTGTCGCTCATCGGTCTGATCGATCGCGCGAATCGGCGGTGAGCCCGGCGGCGAACCGCACGCCTGCTCGAACAGCGACGCGGGACCGTGGGCGACGACGCGCTGCTATGATCTCTCGCTCCTGCGGGC
>JAHBWY010000022.1 GCA_019636735.1 Phycisphaeraceae bacterium | reverse complement strand
CAGGTTCTGTCCCTCGGAGATGCAGTCGGTGGCGATCAGCAGATCGAGGTCGCCCTCGCCGGCGAACTCCTCCGGGCGTTCCTTCGCGCGCGGCGCAAAGGCGGTGAGGATCGAGGCGAGGTCCTTGCGCAGGCGGGGCAGCGTGGTCTGATTGCTGCCCGTGCCCGTGACCAGCGCCGCGTCCACACCGAGGCTTGCCTTGGCCCAGGGCGCCAGCTGTTCGTACAGGTAGCGGGCAGTGTCGGCGAAGGCGGTGAAGACAATCACCTTGCGGTTGCCGGGATTGATCGGGTCGCGGCACTTGTGCGCGATCACCTCGCGCAGCGCGATGAGCTTCGCGTCGCGATCGGCATCCACATGCCGGGCGGCGGAGATGAGCGTGGCGAGCCGGTTGCGGTCCTCGATCAGGTCCTGCTTCCAGCGCACCAGATCCACATCCTTGAGCAGCACCTTGACCTTGCGGCCTACGACCAGGCTCTCAAAGGCAGGGTCGTCGAGGTCCAGATCGTCGATCGAGAGTTCGAGTTCCTCCAGCTCGTCCGCCTGCGCCTCAATGCGCGCCAGCGTGGTCTCGACATCGCGAAGCTGGCGCTGCACAGTGAGCGCGAATGAGGGCACGGCGCTCTCCATCCGCTTGAGCACATTGACACGCAGCAGGTGGATCAGGCTCTCCTCGCGGTCCACCTGGCGGAAGAAGCCGGTGCCGCCCTTCACCTGCGTGCTGTACTTGCGGTCGTAGGCTTCCTGCTTGTGCGGCAGCAGGTAGCGCAGGGGGGCGTACGAGGCGAGGTTCAGGCGGCGAATCTCGAGGTTGATGTCGGCGATGGGCGGGAAAGCCCCGGCGCGGTCCACATCGGCCTTGATGTTGATGGGCCTGAGCCGTTCCGGAAAGCGGCCGGTTTCCGCGGTGCCGTAGTACTTCTCGATGTGGCGGCGAGAGCGGGCAATCGTGAGCAGGTCGAGCAGCGTGAAGTAGTCGAAGCCCAGCATCTCGATCAGCCGCGAGGGCGTGCGCTCGGCCTCGTCCATGTCGAGCCAGCGGTTGAACTGCTTCTGTGCCAGCCGCGTGGTGGCGTCGATGCTGCCGATTCCGTGATCGATCAGCGCCGTGTCGTCGCCCTCGGTCGCGAAGGCGATCTGGTTGCGCAGGTCGGCGAGGCGATTGTTGACCGGCGTGGCCGACAGCATGAGCACGCGCGTTTTGACTCCCTCACGGATGATCTTGCGCATCAGCCGGTCGTAGCGCGTTTCCCCGCCCGCCTGCGGCGTCTTCTTGTTGCGGAAGTTGTGCGACTCGTCGATGACGACGAGGTCGTAGTTGCCCCAGTTGACATGCGCGAGGTCGATGTCGCCCGAGAGCCCGCCGTCGCGCGACAGGTCGGTGTGATTCAGCACATCGTAGTTGAAGCGATCGGGCGCCAGGAAGTTGCGCCGGTCGTTCGCCTTGTAGAGCGTCCAGTTGTCGCGCAGGCGCCTGGGCACCAGGACCAGCACGCGGTCGTTGCGCAGCTCGTGGTACTTGATGATCGCCAGCGCCTCGAAGGTCTTCCCGAGGCCGACACTGTCGGCGATGATGCACCCACCGAAGCGGTTGAGCTTGTCGATCGCACCGACCACGCCGTCGCGCTGAAACTTGAAGAGCTTCTTCCAGACCACCGTGTTGCGGATGCCGGTGGCGGAATTGACGACGCGCTCCTCATCCAGCTCATCACCCCGGTCGCCGAAGATGTGGTGCAGAACCAGCGCGTAGATGAGGAGCGGGTCCCGGTTCCCGGCCAAGGCTCTCAGCTCGTCAATCAGCACTTGCTTGGCGCCAGGATCGGCAGCGAGCGCTGTCCATTGCGCGTCAAACCACTCGCTGAGAAGCGCGGCCTCCTGCGGCGTTTCGGAGGCCTGGATCAGGTTCATCGGGTTGCCTGGAGTCAGGCCGAGTCCCTCGGTGCTGAACGCCAGAGAGCCGAGGAGCGCCTGCACGGGATGCCCGTCCGCGGTGCGCATGACGAATGCACCTTGTGGGATGGGCCGTGGAGCGCGGCGGACCTCCGCGCGACCGTCAATCCACTGGAGAAGGCGCCTGGCAAGCCATCGAGATTGCAGACGGTTGCGGGACGCACGGTCGGCGGCGGTGCCCAGCGCTGCAAGGTCGGCACCGCTCGGCGGCAACACCAGACGACAACCGTCCAGCTCCTCCGCCTCACGGCGGATCTCCGAGAAGGCGAAGAGCGACAGGGCGGGCGTGAGCATGTCCAGCCGACGGTCCCGCCCGATTCCTGAACGAATCAGGTCGATGACGCGATCGGCTCCGGCATTCCGTACCAACTTCATCACCGGGACCTGTCATCCAAGGGCTGTAACCTCGCAGGCTGTGCGATGCGCATGCGTTCGACAGTTGCGCCCAACTCAGGTTCGCCGAGTCAGTGAGGCAACGGGAAGCGACGGCAGAGTTCGACCACTTCGCGCCGAACCGCCTCGCATCGGGCCGTGTCGCCCTTGCCCGCAAGCGTGCGATCGATCCACTCGGCGACCAGCGGCATCTCGCGCACCGTGAGTCCGCGGGTGGTGATCGCAGGCGTGCCGAGGCGCAGACCGCTCGTCACCATCGGCGGCCGCGGGTCATTCGGAATGCCGTTCTTGTTGACGACGATGCCTGCGGAACCGAGCCACGCTTCGGCATCGGCACCCGTGAGCGCCGCATCACGAGGCTGAAGATCGACCAGCATCAGGTGGTTGTCCGTGCCGCCAGTGCAGAGGCGATAGCCTCGGTCAACCAGCGCGGCCGCGAGCGCCTGCGCGTTGGCGACCACCTGCCTTGAGTAGGTCTTGAACTCAGGCCGCAGCGCCTCGCCGAAGGCGACCGCCTTCGCTGCAATGACATGCATGAGCGGACCGCCCTGGCTTCCTGGGAAGACCTTTCGGTCGACCTTGGTGGCCATCGACTCATCGTCAGTCAGGATCAGGCCGCCGCGCGGACCTCGGAGGGTCTTGTGCGTGGTGGTGGTGACCACATGGGCGTGCGGGAAGGGCGAAGGATGCACTCCTGCGGCAATCAGCCCGGCGATGTGCGCCACATCGGCAAGCAGGAACGCGCCGACCTTGTCGGCGATCGCACGGAAGCGCGCAAAGTCGATCACGCGGCTGTAGGCGGAGTACCCGCAGATGATCATCTTCGGCGTGTGCTCCACGGCGAGGCGCTCGATCTGGTCGTAATCGAGCCGCTCGGTCACCGGGTCGAGGCCGTACTCGACGATCGAATAGAAGGTCCCGCTGAAGTTCACCTTCAGTCCGTGGGAGAGATGCCCCCCGCTCTTGATGGGCAGGCTCAGGATGGTGTCACCCGGGCTAAGCAGCGCCATGAATGCCGCCACATTCGCGTTGGCGCCGGAGTGCGGCTGAACATTCGCGAAGCGGCAGTTGAAGAGCTTCTTCGCGCGATCGCGGGCGATCTCTTCGATCGCGTCGTGGAACG
>JAHBWY010000021.1 GCA_019636735.1 Phycisphaeraceae bacterium | reverse complement strand
AAGCCCGCCAAGCTCGTCTGTGTTGGTGATCAACTCACGATCCTGCCCGATGGGACCAAGGGATTCAGCGGCGTCCTGGATGGTGCCGACCTTGCGCTTCTGCTCGGCAACTGGGGACCCACACAGGACATCTGCCTCGACTTGAATGGCGACGGCGTTGTGAACGGATTGGACATCGCCATCTACCTCGGTGCGCCAAACCCCTGCCCGTAGAGGGGCTCACTGGGCGGCTGCAAACCACGGCTTGAGGGCTGGGTAGAGCTCGCGGTATCGCCGCTGCGCCGTGCGGAAGGCGGCGAGATCGGTGCGAGGCTCGACGCGATCGGCGACCGTCACCGTGCGTGCGACGGCGTCCTCGGCGGAAGCGAATGTTGAACAGCCGATGCCCGCCACCAGCGCAGCGCCGAATGCGGCGCCCGCGTTGGTGCGCATGGTGACCACCGGCGCCTCGAAGACATCGGCGCAGAGCTGTCGCCACACGGCGCTGCGTGCGCCACCGCCGCCCAGGCGCACTTCGCGCACTTGGACTCCTGCCTGCCGAATCAGGTCGAGGCAATCGAGCATGCCAAAAGTCACGCCCTCGAGGATCGCGCGCACCAGGTGCGGCCTGCGGTGGCGCGTGCTCAATCCAGCGAAGACGCCGCGCGCATGGGGGTCGGCATGCGGAGTGCGCTCGCCGCTCAGATAGGGGAGAAAGGTGAGCCCATCGCACCCTGCAGGGGCGGTGCCCGCCTCGGCACAGAGCATTTCGAAGAGATCAACGCCGCGCTCAACGGCGCTCCGCCGCGCATCCTGCGCGAGCGATTCGGCGAACCATGAGAGGCTGCCCGCCGCCGAGAGCATCACGCCCATCATGTGCCAACGATCGGGAATTGCGTGACAGAAGGCGTGCAGCGAACCATCGCTGGTGCCGTGGAAGGTCTGCGAAGCGGCGAAGATGACCCCGCTGGTGCCAAGCGTGGCCCCGACGACGCCTTCGTCGATGAGCGCGGCGCCGATGGCCTGCGCCGCCTGGTCGCCCGCGCCGGCGACAATCGGCACGCCCTCGGGGAGTCCGGTGAGTTGCGCCGCCTCGCCCGAGAGGGTCGCGCAGACCTCCGTACCCTCGAAGACGCGCGGCAGCATTCCTCGATCGATGCCGAGCGAGGCGATCATCGGATCGCTCCAGCGGCGCTGAGCGCAGTCGAAGAGCAGCGTGCCGCTCGCGTCGCTCGCATCGGTCGCCGCCGTTCCCGAGAGCTTGAATCGCAGGTAGTCCTTGGGCAGCAGGATGTGCCGCACCCGCGACCAGATCTCCGGCTCATTGGCGCGCACCCACGCGATCTTCGGTGCGGTGAACCCGGGGAGGAGTCGATTGCCGGTCCATGCAAGGAGCGACGCAAGCCCGATCTCGCGCTCAATGCGATCGCACTCCGCCGCCGAGCGCTGATCGTTCCACATGATGCAGGGCCGAAGCGCCTGGCCGGCGCTGTCGAGCAGCACCAGCCCGTGCATCTGACCGGTGAGCCCGATGCCGACGATGTCTCGCGGTTCAGCCTGCGAGCGCTCGAGCACCTGCCGAATGGCCGCTACTGCCGAAAGCCACCAGGTGTGCGGATCCTGCTCGGCCCAACCTGGTCGCGGCGTGTCGAATGCGTAACCCTGCTGTGCGGCCGCAAGTTCGCGGCCCGAGTCGTCAATCAGGACGCACTTGGTGGCACTGGTCCCGACATCGACACCGAGAAGGAGATTGGCCACGGGCCGGGGATGCTACTCGGCGGCTCACCGTGCGACGCTGTGACGATGGTCGCCTGGCAGCGCGGGGGTACACCAGAAGCGGAACTTTCATGAAGTTGGACCTTCAGGCGCTCGGTCCTGCGCGATCTGCGTACATTCGAGATCATGTGGAATGCATCCAGAAACACGAGGAGCGGGGCAATTCGGGGTGGCGCCGTCGTCGCCGTGGTTGGATGTGTCGCCATGTTCGGACCAAGGCCGGCCATTGCGGCGCAGGAAGTGATGCTCGCGGATCCGGTTCCGTTCGACTTCTTCGGCACCGCGGTGGCGGCGAGCGGTCAGTTCATGGTCAGCGGCGTCATCGCTCGCCTTCCATCGCTGCAGGGCCGGGTCAATGTCTATCGCAATGACGGGGATCTCTGGGCTCCTGCCGACCAGTTGGGCTCCGACTACTTTGGAGCCCTCTATGGCATCTCGTTCGCGCTCGATGGAGACCTGTTGGTGGTGGGTGCTCCGGGAAGAGCCCAGCTCCTCACACAGGCCACGACGATGCGTGGAGGGGTGGACTTCTTTCGGCTCTCCCCTCTCGGCGAGTTGCAGCCGCTGGCCTTCGTCAATGAGACAACGGCGAACCACTGGTTCGGGCGCGCGGTGGCCGCCGATCAGGGCTGGGTCATCGTCAGTTCGCCCGGCAGGCGGCCCAGCCCGCCGCCAGCGAATCCCAGCGAGGGGCGGGTTCGCTTCTTCCATGACTCCGGCGGTGGCATTGTGGAAGGCACCTTCATCGACGCGCCGGACTTCCCGGTTCAACGGGGCTTCGGACAGGTCGTCGCCATCAGCGGGCCGTGGGCGGCGGCCAGCGCCACGCTCGTGCACGGTGACCTGCCGCTCTCTGGAGTCGTGCACCTCATGCACCGCGATGAGGCCGATGCGTGGAGCATCGCCGCCTCGCTTCAAGCGCCTTTCCCGACCGAAGGGGATCGCTTTGGTCTGTCGCTGGCCATGAAGGGCGACCTGCTGCTCGTCGGGGCACCGGCGCCGGGCACCGACGCGCCCCAGTCGCGCGGCATGGTCTACGCCTATCGCCTCATCGAGGGGAACTGGATTCTCGAAGAGTCGATCATTGCGCCCGTCGAGGACTTCTGCGAGGGTTTCGGTCGGTCGGTCGCCATCGGCCATGGTTCGATCTTCATCGGCGCCGATGCAGCGGTGAGCGACGGTGCGGGAATCGCCTCGGTCTTCCGGTATCGACCCAGCGGCACGGGCCTTCAAGCCAACTGGATTCCAACGGCTCGATGGGATGGAACCGCCGACGAGGACTTCGGATTGTCGCTGGCCATGAGTGGCGCACGCCTCGTCATCGGAGTTCCCGGGGCACCCGGGGCGCGGGGCGAACAGGGCGCTGGTCGTGTGGTGATCATCAATCCGCTTCTCGGTGACCTCGACGGCAATGGCGTGGTCGATGCGGCGGACCTCGCCCAGCTCCTTGGACAATGGGGCGCGACCGGACAGGGGAACATCGCCGATCTTGACGGCAATGGTGTGGTGAACGGGGCCGACCTTGCACTTCTTCTTGGCGCATGGAACACGGAGTGAACATGAATCCTCATCACCGTTCCGAGTTGCACACACGCTCCTCATGCCGTCCGGGCGTGGCGCGTCTCGACCTCGTGGTTGTCCTGATGGTGGTCCTCATGGGAGTCGCAATCCTCATCGCCATGATGGGCGCTGGTCGATCGCGAGCTCGCGAACTCGCATCACTCAGCAACCTGAAGACCCTCGCGGTGGCGCACTCGGCCTATGCGGCGCAGTGGGGCGATCGACAGTTCACGCACATGCCCGACGGCATGTCCGCCGCCGGAGGCAACTACCAGACCTTTGTGAACACCTTCGGATGTCCGCCGTCCGTGATCCTGGGGTTCGGCAGTGGCTGGCCGGGCATGATTCCGCCAGGCTTGTGGGGCTACTGGCTTCCATGTGGTGAGGCAGCAGTCGGCGGGCCGGGCAACTTCCAGGTGATGTGGCCCCTCGTGATGTCCGGGGCGGCCGCAGGCGTGGGCATGTTCCAGCTTCAGAATGTGGTCGGCTTCAATGAATTCGTCAATG
>JAHBWY010000020.1 GCA_019636735.1 Phycisphaeraceae bacterium | reverse complement strand
GCCGCTACCGCGCACCATGGGATTGATCGCAAAGATATTCGGAGCCGCCTCGAAGGCAGAGGCTGCCGGCGCCTCGTTGATTGGCCCGGCTTGGGAGGCAGAACCCATCACGGATGCGCCCGCTTTCTTCCGCGCCCTGCCGGACTTGTTGCCGAGCGGCTCGATTCTCTACCTGGAGGACGTTTGTTCCACCGAGGGCATCGCCTTGGCGCGCCGCTACTGCATCGAACCGCAACTGAAGCTCGCTCTGGGGACTGTGTGGCCGCGCCCCAAATTCTTTCATCTCCCGCTCACAGCAGCGTCGGCGGCTGAGCTTGCTCAGTTCGCCGAGCATCACGCCACGCCTGAGATCGGAGTTCACATTCATGCCTATCATGACGATCAGGTGCTCCTTGAGTGGCACGATGCGTTCGGTCAGCCTCTCCGCCTTTCGACGGCCTTACCCGAATCACGCGTGCGCAGCTTTTGTGAGTTACTTCACTGCAATTACAACAATGAAGCGGCCTAACCATGCGCTCCAGCGAACCCGGCCATCGCGTCACTGTTGCAATCGTGGCCTCCCGCGGGCCGGGTCGCTGAGCTTGGGTCGTTAGGCGGCAGAAGCCCGGACCCGTGGGCGAATGATCTGGAGTCCAGGTTCCGCATGGCAGAGTTCGGTGGTGAAGGGTCCAGATCGTGGTAGAGTGTTGTCGTAGCCTGGCGGAGTTCGGTGGTAATGGGCACTGGCTCTGGTAGTGTGTGTTTGTAGTGGGTGTGGTCTTCCAGAGTTGGCAGTGGGTGCGGTCACTGGTAGTGTTGGTTCGGGGGCGGTCGTTGGCCATGTTGGTGCGGGGTGCAGTCGGCCAGGGTTCAGTCTTCCAGAGTTGGTGCGGGGTGTAGTTGTTGGCCATGTTGGTGCGGGGTGCAGTCGGCCAGAGGCCGAACCAAACGCTGCACCTGACGGGGCCGCATGTAGGGTTTTTCAGATTCACATAGGCAACTCGGGCGGCCCCGCAGGTGAGCTAGGTCGTTAGCGCCATAGCCCCGGCACCGTTCCACGCTTCCTTCGAGTTCCAGGTTGAGGAGGGTGGTCGGCCGCAACGCGTCTTCAACTCGATCTGCCGTTCGGCGTCCAGCACCCGGGGCGGTCGCGCCGCGGCATTGTTCTCGCAAGTGCGCCGATCGATGTCGCGCCGCGCTCGAGCACAAAGGCGCGCTCAAGGCCGTGTGCCGTTCCCGGTTCGTGCGGGTCCGCCCCGGGATGCTTCGTCGCTCCGTCGTGGCGGCTCCCAAACGCGGCCGCGGTCGAGATCACGCGGCGCGGAGCAGTCGAGCGTTCCGATCAGTGCGGCCGCCACGGCGCTAACCAGCTGCTGCAGCCGCCAAAGGCCCTCTGGCATCCGCGGGTTGGGCGGATCGCGATAGCTGGCTACACTGGCCCGCGGATCAGCCGCTCAAGGCCCCCGAGCGGGGCCTTTGCGGCTGAGCAACATCGTTAGAACCGGTGACCCAGCACCGCTCCACGCCTTCACGCGTACTTGGTTGGGAGGGTATCGGCCTCATCGCGGCAGCGACGGTTGCCCCCTGTTCATCATCCAGCACCCGGGGCGGGCGGTCCAATGCACCGTTCTCGCATGCGCGGCGAGCAGCGCACCGCGCCGCTCGCGCTTGATCGCGCGAGGAGCGCCAACCGCCGTTCCCGGCTTGCTCAGATCCGCCCCGGGATGCTTCGTCGTTCCAAGCTGGCGATCGGAAGCTCCGTCCGGGCCGGGATCAAGCGGGGCTGCGGCGTCGAGCGCACCGGGGTTCGCGTCGCAGACGGTTCTAACCAGCTGCTGCAGCCGCCAAAGGCCCCTGATCGGGCACCGTCGCGTTGGCGACGGTCTCCAAGGCAGCCGTGGGTAGACTGCCTGCGTCCGCTCAGTCGGCGACTGCCCGGCGACGCTGCCGGGGCCTTTGCGGCTGAGCAACATCGTTAGTTGGAATGCTTCTGTGGATCACGTTCAACGGACTCTACTTCTGACGCGCGCCATTGAGTCCACGTTCAACTCGTCTGACTGGACTGAGGTCGGACTCATCACCGGTACGAGAGCCTGGATTGATTCTCATTCCCGACTGCTTCGGAGCCTCAGTTGGGGCGACAGCGACTACAAGGGTCACGTCATTGATGCAGTTGAGCACATCCTCGGCCTGAAGCCTGACAACCTTAGGGTGCTCTTGGACTTTCCCAAACTTGCACAGTGGATGCGTGAGCGCGAGCCGGACTCCTACGCCAGACTCCTCGCGGAAGTCACAGGTGCGCATGTAGCATCGGTGGTTCCGCGGTCGGCAACCAATGCCGCGGCCGCCGCACTCGCCGATGCGGAGGTTCTTTTGCGGGCGCGCAACCCCACCAGCGCGCTCGATCGGATTCACACTGGACTGCACGCATTCCTCAAGGGCGCATGCGACTCATCAGGGATCACGTATCCGCCCGACCTCCCTGCTGGCCGTCTGCTCCGTTTGCTTCTTGAGCAACACCGCGCGCTGCAACTCACCGGATCTCAGCACGAGGCAATGCGCACGCTCCTGCGAGCGGCGGGCGCCATGATCGACGCTCTTGGAACGATCAGGAACAACGCTAGTCTTGCGCATCCCAACGACGATCTCTTGGACTACGAGTCTGCCATATTCGCAATCAATCTCGCTCGGTCGGTCATGCGCTTCATGGATGCTCGACTCGCGCCGTCTCCAGAGACCGCACCACCAGTTGTGGCATCCAACTAACAAGCTGCTGCAGCCGCCAAAGGCCCCATGAGCACCGGCGAGCCGGCGACGGTTCCAAGGCAGCCGTGGGTAGAATGCCGGCGTCCGCTCAGTCGGCGACTGCCCGGCGACGCTGCCGGGGGCCTTTGCGGCTGAGCAACATCGTTAGGTAGCGCGATCGCGAGGTCTTCAGCGTGTCCCACCAGCCAGAAGTGTTTGCGCGAGTCGGCGTGTCAGTCCTGCTGACGGCCTTCATTGGCCTGATGTGTGCGCTCTTTGCCATCGTCCCAGCCGCTCTCTCGGTTCAACTGTGGGCGGGACTTGCGCTCTCCGTGGCCTTCGGCGCCGTTGCCATCGTGTCGGTGTGGCGCTGGTCACCCGGCGTCAACTCGACTCAACGAATCTGGGCCAGCGTCTTCTTCGCGTACCTGCTCATCGCGCTCATAGACGCGTTCGCTTCGCCCCAGACTGGCGACTCAGCCGGCGTGTTCGAGGATCGCGTTCGCGCAGCGGTCTTTGTCGGGCTGGTTGGCATCCCGCTCCTGGTGTTCGTGATTCGCGGCCGCATTGATGACTTGCTGCTGGCGGCGATGATCAAGGCCATTCAGCCTCTTGTCCAAGGCAACAAGCGGCCCGGGGGGTAGCAGCAAAGGTGGAGACACCCAGTCCATCGGGCAAGCCAACGCCCAGAGCGGCTCGAGGATCTAGCGAGCCTACCTAACTCCCAGCTCAAGCCGACAACCGCTGCGGGTCGGCCGCTTAGAATCGTCGGCCGCGAGCTGCCGCAGCGTTTGCGGCTTAGCAGCACGTTAGGCACTTCAAGTCCCCGATTTCAGGTCTTGCAATGCGATTCGTTCATACCCGAGGTCAGTGCGGATTTGTGGTCGTGACTCTGCTCGCAGTCGCGCTCGCGCTTCATTTTTCCTTCTGCGCCTGGGTCTACAAGGCCTCTGGATACAGCGCCGCGCTCGTCGGTACCTGGGAACCCGCCACGAATACAACTCTCTGGACCGGAGTTGTCGCCAAGAATACCACACCTATTCCGGCCTCTATTTTCGGACTCGTAATCCCGCTGGTCCTCACCGGATTTGCTGGCTTCATCGTGTTGGGCTGGCGCCATCGCTCTCGTATCGCCGCAGGACTTTGCGGAACCTGCGGGCATCGTGTCATTGTTGCGGCAAAGCTACGCTGCCCTGAGTGCGGAACTCTCTCGGAACGCGCCGTATCGAGCATTTCGGAGTCCCTGCCATAGACTCTGCAGCGCTACTGCCTAACTAGGCGCTGCAGCCGCCAAAGGCCCAATGAGCACCGCCGAGTCGGCGATAGTTCCCAAGGCAGCCGTTGCTAGACTGCCTGAGTCAGCCCCGGCCCGCGACCTTCGGCCGCGGTCACGGGGCCTTTGCGGCTGAGCATCATCGTTCGGCGGACTCGATGGCGGACAGTTAATTAAGGGCATGGCCACGGCAGCGTGGATTGGACCCCGATGACGGCAACTCCCACTCTAGAGTTCTCGAATGATCGCCCCTTGTCGAGCAAGTCCGACGACAAACTGAATCGCGCAACGTTCGCAGAGCGCGTGGTGGGGGTGCTGCGCGAACTGCCGAAGGGTGCGGGCCTGGTTGTCGGCATTCATGGGCCGTGGGGCGATGGCAAGACGACGGTGCTGAACATGCTCCGAGCCGATTTGGACGCGGACGGCGCGACGGCCACAGTCGAGTTCAACCCGTGGCGGTTCACAGACGAGCCCGCGATGCTCGCGGGCTTTTTCCGGGTGCTTGCGGGGGTCATCCGCGCGAAGCTGACGACGAAGGGCGAGGACATCGCAGGCTGGGTCGAGAAGATAGGGCGCTACGCCAGTGTCGTGGACGACCGGTTCGGCAGAGCCGGTGAAGTTGCGGGTGCCAAAGCCGAGGCGAGCCTTGAAGATCTGCGCAGCCGGCTCTCGGAAGCACTCGCAAAGGCCGACAAGCGAATCGTCGTCCTCGTGGACGACGTCGACCGCCTTGACAAGCATGAGACGCACACGCTGTTCCGGCTCATCAAGGCATGCGCCGACTTCCCGAATGTCTGCTACGTCCTCGCCTTTGACGACGTGGCCGTGGCCAAATCGCTTGGCGAGCGTTACGGCGCGGGCGACGAGGCGTCGGGTCGGGCCTTCTTGGAGAAGATCATCCAAGTGCCCCTCAAGCTGCCGGTGGCAATGAAGGAGGACTTGCGGTCGCTGTGCTTCCAGCAGGTCGATCAGGCAATCAGCGCGGCGGGGATTGAACTGACCAAGGAAGACGTCGGCGGATTCGTGTCGGGTTTCGATCGCGGCATCTCGATCAGGCTCGACACGCCCCGCGCGGCCAAGCGGTACGGGAACGGCTTGATGTTCGCCCTGCCGATGCTCAGGGGAGAGGTCAACATCGTGGACCTGCTCTTGATCGAGGCCGTGCGGGCGTTCTACCCGGCGATCCACGACATCATCCGGGCCAATCACGACAAGCTCTCCGGCGTGGAGTCGGAACACAGGCGACGGGGCCACGATGGGCCGCGCGCCGCGGCGCTCTTGAAGCCGGTGGTCGACGCGCTGCCCACAGAGGAGCAAGAGGCGATCAAGTCGCTGCTCAAAGGTCTGTTTCCGAGGCTCGGCAGTGCATACGGGGGCGGTGGATATGGAAGCGACTGGCTCTCGCCTTGGGCGAAGGCCAAGCGGATTTGTTCACCGGACTACTGCGCCCGATACTTCTCGTACAGCGTCCCCAAGAGCGACGTGCGCGACTCGGAAATGGAGGCGTTGTACGCGAAGGCCGCCAAAGGACCAGCTTCCGAGGTTGGCGCAGACATCGTTGCCTACTTCACGGGCAGCAAGGCCAAGCGGGTCATCGAGCGGATGCGGCAGCACGAAGAAAGCACATCGACCGAGGCTGTGCCTTCGCTTTGCCTCGCGATCGCCGCGAACGCGAAGCACATCCCCAATCCCCCTTCCCTGTTCAGTTTCGCTGAGCCGGTGTCACAGGCGGGCATTCTGATCTCGCACCTCATCCGACGGCTTCCCGCAGGATCCCAGCGTGTCACGCTGGCGAAGCAGGTCATCGAGGCCGCTGACCCGCTGTGGTTCGGCGACGAGGTACTCCGTTGGCTTCACGTGACCGACGACGCAGACAAGTCCGATAGCAACACGTTGACGAAGGACGAGGTCAGGGAGGTTGGCATGGTGCTCGTCAGGCGCATCAAGGATCGCGCGAACGCCGGTGAGCCGTTGTTCAACGTGGACGTGCCGCAGGAGCAATCGCTCCTGTACGAGTGGTGGCGGGTCGAGGGACGCGAGCCTGTGCAGGCACACCTTGCCTCGGTGTTCGCCAAGGACTCCAAGAGAATCGCACTGTTTTTGCAGGCAATGGCTCCGAGATCGTGGGGCGAAGGCGATGTACTGCCGCGTGTTGGCGAGCTTGATGGAAACCAACTCAAGAACATCAAGCTGATCTATGACCTCGACGCGCTCGCCCAACTGATTCGTCAGCACTTGCCGGGTGACTTCGAGAATCTGCAGTGGTTCCCGGACAGCGGCAAGCCCGTTGAGCAGCGACTGGCCGAGCAGTTCATGTTCGTCTACAACAAGTGGAAGAAGGACGGCGAACCACCGGATGCTGGCGGAAAGAGTGACGACGAACCCAATCAGATTGGATCCGCTGAAGCTGTTGTCGAAGACCTGAACGATCAGGCCGCCGAACAAGCCGATGCAGCGGACCGGCCCTCGGCCGGCCGCTGATCGGCAAGG
>JAHBWY010000019.1 GCA_019636735.1 Phycisphaeraceae bacterium | reverse complement strand
CCGGCCGGCGGAGTCGAAGCTCAGATCGATCCGATCGATCGTGGCGTCGATGTTCGAGGCGGTCGCGGTCATCCGTGAACTTGGATCGGTGCACGGTTTCCTGAGACACCCAATTGGGACTGGAGGACACAATGCCCGACATCATGAAGAGACCACGACATAGGCCGTCCTCCGCAGGTGCGGACAACGAGCACCGACAGGACAAGGGACGATGGTCGAGCGGACGCAAGGTCGAGATCGTGCGCAGCGTGGGAAACGGTGAGATCGCCGGTCTTGCAGAGCCGCACGGCTCCGGCCTCGCCAACCCTACGGACGGTCGGGGTCGCCGAATCCGTCGTCGGTGGGCAGGATCGGCTCACCGTCCATGTTCCTCATGACCACCTTGAACTGGTCGACGAGAAAGAGCGGCTTGACCGCCTCCTTCGCCAGCGACTCGATTCGACGCTGGAGCGCCGCGACAATCTCAGGATGCTCTGACGCACGGTCGTGCTCCTCCGCGGGGTCGGCCGACAGGTCGTACAACTCAATGCTGCTCGGGAGCGTCGTTCTCCAGATGAGCTTCCACTTCCCCTGGCGCACGGCGGCTCTGAACGGCTCGATGTTGTAGACCACCTCACTTCGGTTCGATGCAGCGCCGCGTGCAATGGTGCTCCATGCATTGACGCCATCCAGGGGTTGGCATCGCTCCGTCGGCGCTCCGGCAAGTGAGGCGAGCGTCGGATAGAGGTCGACCACATGAATGATCTCGTCGATGCGCCCGGGCTCGATGTGACCAGGCCAGTTCGCGAACGCGCAGACACGCGTGCCGCCCTCGTAGAGCGTGCCCTTGCCCTCGCGAAAGGGCGCGTTGTCGCAGGGAATGACCACCTTCGACATGTCGGCCATCACGCCCGCGAACATCGGGTTCCGGGTGCCCCCGTTGTCGCTCTGGAAGAGGATCAGGGTGTTGTCCCGAAGCCCCTTCTTCTCCAAAGCGGCCACGACGCGACCGACCTGTTCATCGAGACAGCTCACCATTGCGGCGTAGGTGCGTCGCGTGGGGTCGGCGATCGCCGCATAGCGTGCGATGAACTCCTCGGGCGCCTGATAGGGCGTGTGTGGTGCGTTGAAGGCAAGATAGAGATAGAAGGGGTGCCCGGCGCGCTGCCGGTCGATGTACTTCACCGCATCGTCACCGAGCAGGATCGTGGTGTATCCCGCCTCCCGGACAGGTTCGTTGTCGCGATACCAGTCGAGCACTCCGTGCTCCTCGTGCGTGAAGTAGTCGAGCTCGCCGATCATCGGCCCGTACTGGTAGTCAAAGCCCCGCTGGCGCGGCCACCACTTGCGATCGGCATGCCCGAGGTGCCACTTGCCGATGATCGCCGTGGCGTAGCCCGCCTCCTTGAGCGCTTGGGGAAGGAGCCACTCGCTGGTGTCCAGACCGTAGGCCGAGACCGAGGGAATGACCGCCGTCTGAAGGCCATACCGGAACGGGTACCGGCCCGTCAGGATCGCCGCGCGGGTCGGCGTGCACATGGGCTGGGCGTAGAACGCATCGAGGACGGCACCGCCTCGCGCGAGGGCGTCCAGGTTGGGTGTCTCGATGTCAGTGCAGCCGTTGAAGCCCACATCGCGCCAACCGAGGTCGTCGGCAATGATGTGCACGATGTTCGGACGGTCCGCCGCGAGCGCGACCATATGACTCCACACCACGGTGATGAGAACGACGAGTGCCGCGAGGGGCCGACGGATCATTGCATGAGGCTCCATGAAGGGGCGGATCAGCAGAAGTCTACTTCGACCAGCCGAGCCAATGGCATCGGTTCACCTCGCGTGAGCGGCGGCGATCGGGGTCCGGCCTCCGCGCCACAGGGTCGCCGTGGAGCGAGTTCCGCGCGAGCCGACCCACCCCCGGGGAGATCACCACACCCGCCATGCGCGTCCTTCGCCCGCGCCTCGGCATGGCCGACATCTTGATGCGCCCTTGATGCGCCGGCGTTGAATCGAGGCGCCGCCGTGAGCGACAGATGCCTGACAGCGCGCGTTGATTCTCCTGTCGCTTCAACCGCTCTGGACCGTGTCCACCACCACGACCTCGAACGGATCGGTGAATGCGATGCACAACTCGCCCAATCCGCTCACCGTGCTCGGTCCCCTGGCCGAGCACCTCCTGTTCGTCGGCCACTGACCGCCTATCGCGACGCACGCCCGCTCGAAGGAGCTTGTGGAACCATGCAGGCCTCACCATCAACACTCTGGTCCCCGGGACATGATGGTGCCATCCCTCGTCCGGTCGCTCCGTGCGCTCAATCCGCTCGCGATGCAGCGCAATCCGGTGATGTTCGTCGCCTGGCTCGGCGCCGCCCTCACGACGATCGAAGTGATCCGGACCCTCGCCCGTGGTGACATCGCCTCACTGAGCTTCGTCACCCTGGTGGCGCTCTTTCTCTGGCTCACCGTTTGGTTTGCCACCTTCGCCGAAGCGCTCGCCGAAGCGCTCGCCGAGGCGCGCGGTCGAGCGCAGGCCGACTCCCTTCGGTCCGCGCGTCACGAGGTCACTGCGCGGAAGCTCGGCGAACCCCCGCGAGCCGCTCAGATCACCAAGCCTCCGTCGAACATGCTCCGATGCGGCGACCATGTTCTCGTCGAGGCAGGCATGATCATTCCCGCCGACGGCGAAGTCGTCGAAGGCGTGGCGTCCGTGGATGAGTCGGCGGTTACCGGGGAGTCCGCGCCGGTCATCCGCGTGTCCGGGGGCGATCGCTCGGCGGTCACCGGCGGCACGCGGCTCCTGTCGGACTGGATCATCGTGCGCGTCACCGCCGACCCCGGCGAGGCCTTTCTCGATCGCATGATCTCGATGGTGGAGGGTGCCGCCCGGCAGAGGAGCTTCGGTTGACTCCCATCGAGTTCAAGCTCCTGTCGGAGCTGGCGCGCCATCCCGGCCGAGTCTTGACACACAAGGCGCTGCTCGAAGCGGTCTGGGGACCTCAGCGATTCAACGAGCCTCACCTTGTGCGCGTCCACATGGCGAACCTTCGCCGAAAGGTCGAGGCTGACACGGCTCGTCCCCGCTACCTGTTGACGGAGCCGGGAGTCGGCTACCGCCTGGCGGATGAGTGAGTGAGAGCGGTTCGACCAACCGCTTGCGTCCGTGCTTCGTTGGAACCGGGCCGTCGCCTCGCCCCCTGCGGCCGCCGTGCGGGCCGAGGGGGCCAGGGCTCAGCGCCGGTTCAGGGGCAGTTGCCCCAGGCGCCAAGCAGCACGCTGATGTCGGCACCGTTCACGACGCCATCGCCATTCAGATCAGCGCTGCCGCTGGTTCCCCACTGCCCAAGGATCATGCTCAGGTCCGCACCGTTCACAACACCGTCGTTGTTGAGGTCCGCCGGGCAGGGTGCACCGCAACTCAGCAGCACCGATCCTGTTCCCTGCTGCGCGTTGAAGCCGCCGATCCTGATGCGGTAGTTGTTACCGGCAACGACATTGACGGTGAGCTCGCTCGTCAGGCCGCAGCCGGCCGCGTCGTCGTTGCAGCCGAGCAGCACGCCCGAAAGGGTTGGCGAAGCGCTCGGGCACGAGAACCCGAATGCATTGGGTCCGTACACGGCGATCTTGGTGTCGAACTGCGCCATGCCGCAGGTGGAGACGAGCAGCGGTCCGGTGCAGGTCGCCTTGTAGATGTACCAGATGTCGGAGCCGATCTGGTTGTATCCGCCGATGTTGCAGCCGGTCACCGTGGGCCCGGTCGTTGTGGCCCCGACCGTGGTGAATGCCGTCGTGCCATTGAAGATCGGGAGCGCGTTCCCGCAGGTGTCATGCGGGATGTCGCCGCAGGTGACCAGGATGGTCCCGGTGCCTTGGGCGCCATTGGTGCCCCCGCCAAGTCGAATGCGATACACCTTGCCCGCCTCCACCAGCACGCTGGCCTTGGCCGTATCGCCGCATCCGGTTCCGCCGGTGCTGCATGCAAGCAGGACACCGCCGACCAGAGGCGAGCTCGAGGGGCACGAACCACCGAGGAAGCCGGGACCATACACGGCGATCTTCGTGTTGAAGTTCGCCGTGTTGCAGGTCGAGACGGTCATGTAGCCAGTGCAGGTCGCCGTCCAGCGGAACCAGATGTCCTTGAAGATCGTGTTGTAGCTGTCGATGTCGCAGAGCGACCCGGGCGTCGATCCGGTCGTCGCCGTTGCGGTGTTGAAGTTCTGCGCAACTCCGGTGGTGAGCGTGAGGGCTCCGCTGCACTCGTCGTTCTCCACGGTGCATGAGGCCCACGCGGCGTTGGCGCAGATGCCGTCCCACTGGTTGTTGCAGCAGAACGGGTCGGCAGCGCAGATGCTGGAGCAGCATGCCGACGACTGGCAACCCGGTGAGCCGTTGGCCGTGAAGCAGCTTCCCGCCCCACTGCTTCCGCAGCCGGCGCAGTTGGTGACCGCAAGGCTGGCGCAGATCGAATCCCAGGTGTTGTTGCAGCAGAATGGATCGAGCGGACAGACGGTCATGCAGCAGGCGTTGTTGCTGCACCCGGGCGAGCCGTTGCTCGCGTAGCAGTTGCCGCTCCCGGGGCAGACATCACCGAAGAGCGCTTCGATGACCGCCTTGTCAGCGCGCGGGATGCCATGGCCGAACTTGTTGTCCCAGCCGGCCGGGCCAAGATCCTTCGCGGTGTTCTGCAGAATCGTCAGCACGGCGGAAGGGGTCAGCGACGGCTTCGCCGAGAAGACCAGTCCTGCCACGCCGGCCGCGATCGGCGACGACGCCGAGGTTCCGTCGAACCATGTGTAGTTGCCCGAGGCGTACCCCGCCGAGCCGGTCCGGTCGGTCGTGTGCGTGTCGACGCCGGGCGCGGTGAACATCACCTGCGAGCCGAAGTTACTGAAGCTTGCAAGGTTGCCTGCGCCGTTGATCGCGGTCACGGCCTGCACCACGGTGAGGCTCGCCGGATAGGTCACTGCTCCGCCGTTGTCGTTGCCCGCGGAACCGAAGTGCAGCAGGCCGAACTGGGTGCCGAGGTAGGCGTTCGTGACGCTCGCGGCGACGCCGGTGACAAAGCTCGAGTTGGTCACCCGGGCGCCGTTGGCGAACGCCGCCCACACGCCATCGGCGATCCAGCTCGATTGACTGTTCCATCCCCATCCAGCCGTGTCGTCGTAGGCGATCTTGATCGAGATCGTGCGGCAGCCGGGGCAGACGCCCGCAACACCGATGCCGTTGTTCGCGGTGGCGGTGGCGAGTCCCGCGACGGCGGTGCCGTGGTTGTCGTAGGTGTGCGTCGGACCGCCCGTGCTCCCCTGCCCGGTCATGTCCATTCCGGCGACCTGATTGATGTCGGGATGATTCTGCTGGACGCCGTCGTCGAGGATCGCGATGCGAACATTCGCACTGCCCGTGACCAGATCCCATGCCTCGGGGGCGTTGACATCCATGTCGGCGACGAAGCCGAAGAACTGGCCGGTGTTGTGAAGCTGCCAGCAGTTGGTGAAGAGCGGATCGTTCGGGATCCACGCGGGATAGGCCTTCAACGCCATGTCGCACTCGGCGAACTCAACCGACGGGTGCATCGCGAGCGCGTTGGCACGATCAACCGCGACGAAGCCGTCGCGCGTCGCGGGCACGATCCGGTGAACGCCGGGGTGACGATCAAACTCAACAATGGTCCCGACGCCGAGGGCCGCCACGAGGGCCTGCGCGGAACGGTGATCGACGCCCTCGGCGAAGCCCGCGAGAATCGACGGAAGGACGATCATTGGTCCGCCGCGATCGTCAAGCATCACCGGTGCCACGAATCCCTCATGATCTGGTGGCAGGTCGGCATCGGCCTGGGCGGCCAGCGACGCAATCGTGTCGCGCAGCTGCTGGCCTCCGTGGGCGGCCGGAAGAT
This sequence comes from Phycisphaeraceae bacterium, assembly GCA_019636735.1. Lineage (NCBI taxonomy): Bacteria > Pseudomonadati > Planctomycetota > Phycisphaerae > Phycisphaerales > Phycisphaeraceae > Phycisphaeraceae bacterium. Next base: position 4,660 of record JAHBWY010000019.1, on the reverse strand, counting down.
CGATCAGCACGATGTCGCCGTGGCCCAGCTCCACCAGCGCCGGCTGAATGCCCAGCGCATCGAGCCTGAGGCGGAGGGCGTCGCGTGCGGCACCTGGAACCACGGCCGCCATCCGCCGGGGGTCGAGCGGTCGAACGATCGGCTCCTTGAAGTAGCGAACCATCAGTGTGTCGTGGGCACCAGCTCGCTGCGGCGCCGCCACCTGGGCGGCATGGCCAACAGGCGCAAGAACCGCTGCGACCAGAGGAAGCGAGATCGCGAGAGAGGACAGCCTGATTTTCTGCATGGAGAGCCCTTTCACTGTGGTGGAAAGGTACACACCAGACCCTTCCGATTGAACCCAAAAACTGGCCTTCGTCAGGAGAAGCGCAGAGGAGATGGCCAACCCCTAGAGGAATCTGCTGATTCCTGATGATCCCGATCCTCCGAATGTTGGTCGAGCCCTCGCACGGTGGCACTCCGCGCCCCTCTGGCATCACAACCGGGCCGTCATCGAGGTCGAGCGCACAAGACCGACCAGTTTCGCTCCATGCGGGAGATGATCCAGTGAAAGACCTGAGCCGGGGGCGATGGGCATCGGTCGGCCTTGGACCACGCCGATGAACGGAATCGATGCCGCCGTCATCGCCGCGTCACTCGCTGGCCATGAGGCGACCCGCCAGTGACCTGCATCGAGGTCATCGCGCACCTCGTCGAGCAGACGCCCGCCGCCGAGTTCGATCCCCTCGGTGCCCGGGGGCAGCTTCCCCGCCGCCCACAGCGCCGATGCCGTGCGTCCCACGCGCTCGCTGCCCCACCGCGCGACCGCAAGGTCGACATCGAGATTGCCGGTCCATGCGAGGACCATTCCGAGGTCCTCACTGGGAACCCGCTCTTCCAGCCATCGCAGGTCGGTGGCATCACCTCGAATTGCCTGCGCCCCCGCCGCTTCGGCCCGCGCCACATGCTCGCTGCGGGAGTCAACAAGCGTGACTCGCACACCGAGACGGCTGAGCACCGCCGCCGTCTCGACGGAGACCCGATCACCACCGACGATCAGCAGGCCCGAGGGCCGCCCCCCTCCCACTCCGAGCCATCGTGCCATGAGTGGCCCGACCAACGACGCCCAGACCACCGTGCCCACGATGGTGATGAACATCACGCGCTCAAGCGATGCCACATCGCGCACCAGGAAGTCAAGATCGACGATGGCGCCCGGCACGCGCTCCTTCCCCTGGGTCCTGGCAAAGGCCATGATGCTCTGCGCGATGATGACGGCCATGGACAGCGCCACGATGCCGCGAGGAGCGAAGATCGCTGCAAAGACGCGCTCCCTCGCCGAGAGCTGCGACCCCACGAGGCTCAGCGCGGCCGCAGCAGGCCGCACGACCGCGATCATGACCGCCACGAACGCCAGATCCCGCAGCCCGGTGCCGGCCAGCGAACTCACATCAAAGCGCGACGCGAGCAGGACCACGATCGAGCCGACGGTCAGGGTGGCCAACTGCTGCTTGAAGGCATGCAACTCCGCCACGCCGATCACGCGAAGATTCGCCAGACAGACCGCGGCGACGGTGGCCGCAACGAGGCCGGCTTCAGACGCGACCAATTCTCCGACTCCGACGGCCACCATGCAGACACCCACCGCCAGGAGGTTCAAGCCCTGGGGATGGATGCGCCCCCGCTCGCTCAATGATCGAGCCAGCATGTAGCCGAGCGCGCCGAAGGCAAGACCGACTGCAACTCCAGTCGCGATGGGAAAGCCGAGACGGCGCGCCGCATCAAGCAGCAGCGCCGGCTGTGCGGGGGTGATCGCCGCGCCCAGAATCGTTGCCAGCGCCACGATTGTGAGGAGCACGCCGATTGGATCGACCAGGACCGACTCGGCGCCAAGCACGGTCCTCAGGCGCGGTGTCACCCTGACTCGACGCAAGATCGGCTGGACGACCGTGGGGCCCGTGACCGTGAGCATGGCGCCGAGCAGGATGGCCACGCCGGGCCCCATTCCGAGTACCGACACCGCCGCACACGACCCAAGGAACCAGGTCATCACCACACCGATCGTGAGCAGAGCCGCCACCGCGCGTGGAGCTGACCGAAGCTCGCGCCAGCCCAGGTGAAGCGCGCCCTCGAAGATGAGCAGGCCGATGCCCAGCGTGATCAAGGGCGAGAGCATGGGCCCGAGTTCGCCTGCGTTGATCGCCTGGGCGCCAGAGTGCCCCAGCAGAAGCCCGGCGGCCATCAGAGGCAGAAGTGCCGGCATCCGCAGCCTGTCGCAACCCAACGAAACGAGTGCGCCGACGCCGAGGGCGAGCGCCATGGTGACCGTTGGCGAGGAGTGCATGCTGATCGGCGGCGAGTGTAAGGCGACGGTGCGGACCGCTCGGGCGGCGCTGGTTAGGCCAGACCGCGCAGGCCCGTGGATTGGCTCCGCGACTCGGCTCAACATTGGGCTTGCCGAGCCCCCCCGACCGATGTACTTTGTTGCAGGAAGAAGTGGGTGGTGCCGGGCCCTTGGCCGGCTGTTGATCGAGGAGGATCCAACTCGTGGATTCGAATGTCCCTCCTGAGCCGCGTGGTGGTGGTCGATCTCGACCTCCCCAGACTCGCAGTGCAGACTTGCGACGCAAGAAGCGCCTGCTTCAGATGATTGACATGGCGCAGGTGTACTTGGGTTGCTCGAAGGCCCAGGTCGCTCTCTCGTTGAATCGAGATCCCGCGAAGGTCGCTCCCGACAGCGGGAATCCGAAGCTGGATCTTGTTGTAGGGATGTCGCAATTGCTCGACTGGTCGGTGGGCGATGTCGCCGAAGCTCTGTGGATCGATCCCGTCGAGGAGGAGGTCGCTGAGGAGGACCTCTCGCACAGATCCTTTGATGACTTGAATCGCGAGGCGATCGAGGCCCATCGAGAGGGCAATCACAGGCTCATGCGTCGGATCGGTGAGTGCATGTGGCGATTGGCGAGAACCCCCGTCGAGCGTGGGAAGGCCGCCAACCGGATCATGGGCTCCTATGAGCAGGCTGGCCGCTATCAGAAGGCGTTGGAGTGGGCGCGCGTCGCCGCGAGTGAATCCGGGGTGAGCCGTGCGGCGCACCTCAACTACCTCGCGAACCTGAGCTCTGTGAACTACTCGAATTGGAACCTCCACGAAGCGGCTGGCATCGCTTCCGAGGTCCTGCAAGCCACTGCGGAGTCGACATGGGATGATCCGCTTGTGATGACCGCCAGATGCATGGCTGGATATGTCTCGGGCAATGCGCATCGACGTCTGATGGTGACCTTCCCCGAGCTGGCGGCGCAGCATGGCGCTCGCGCGATCAAGGATCTCACATTCGCGGAGGCCGGATATCGGAAGCTGGCCGTTGTTCGGAACTCAGACCACCACAATGCGATTGCAAACACTTGTTCAGGCGCATTGCTGGAGGTTCAAGTGCTGCTCGGGAGTCAGCCTGCAGTCGAGGCTGCGACCCACTTGCTCGCTGGACTCGATGCTGTCGTCGATCCTTCAACCATGCCCCGGGGGGACTGGCTCGAGAGCTGGGGCTGGTGGGCGGTATTCGGGTTCAATATCGCAGTCCAAAGAATGGATGGTGATGCGAAGCATCACTACGCCGCGATCTTCTCAACGAAAGCACTCGAGATTGCGGATCGGCTTGAGAATTGGGCCATTCGGGAGCGGGTGTTCAGCCTCGAGCATGACCTCAGATCGGGCCTCGGCGCGACCGTTGATATGTCAAAGAAAAAGTGGATCCTGGATCGCGACGAATTGAGGTCACTCTTGGGATCGATGGGGCGCTTTCCTTGGTTCCGACGCACCGGGTGGAAGATTCTCTCGAGTGCCGACATTGTTTAGGAAGACCATGAGTCAGCGCCATACTCATCTATCTACGCTCGGCATGCCGGATTCGCGGGGACGCTGTGGGCGTGTCTTTGCCGCCATCCTTCTGGGGCTCATCGTGAGCTTGCTCGCCGACGGGACATCGTTGTCAACAGCTCATGGATCAACCGCACCTCGGATGAGGGCGTGGTGGAAGACTCCATCATTCCATGTCTCTCAGGAACAGGAGTTCTTCCTCCGCGTCATGTCCGAGCACTACGGTCCGGCCTGGCTGTCATGGATGCCCGATGCCGCGATCTGGGATCACTGGCGTCGATTCCCCGCCCAGTTCGGACATGGCCCCGAAGCGCTCTTCCTTGCGTGGATGAATGCGAACTATGGGCCGGGCTGGCAGCACTGGGTGCCTTCGCCCGTGGTTCGAAGCCACTGGTACCGGCTGTTCAGCGAGTGAAGTTCGCGCGCGGGTTGATCTCTCAACTCCCAGGGCCGTGGTTGCGGCGCTCTTCGGTCGATCGGAGCCGCGCCCGCGTGATCCGGCCATCGCAGCGGTACGCTCCTTGAGTGGATGCGATCTGGTCCAGGCTGCCATTCGTCCAGAACATGGCGGGGTACCAGCGGTCATGGCTCGTTCCCGACACTGTCGGCGGCCTGAGCGCCTGCCTTGTCATGGTGCCGTCGGTCGTTGCGTACGCGGGACTTGCGGGACTCCCGCCCATCGCCGGTCTGTACGCGGCGCTCGCAGCGCTCATCGGCTACGGGCTCTTCGCCAGTTCGCGACAGGTGATCGCCGGACCTGACGCAGCACTGACGCTGCTGGTCGGCGTGGCCATAGCGCCACTGG
>JAHBWY010000018.1 GCA_019636735.1 Phycisphaeraceae bacterium | reverse complement strand
TGATTAGGCCGCATCGTTACCTCGGCGGGGCGGATCCGTCGCCATTGTGCGCCTTGGGGTCCGACGCGGGACGACCGAGAAGCTCGCGAACCCACTCACCGACGCGGTTCTCGCTCATCACGCGCGATATCTCGTCGACTGCGGCGTCAGAGGATCGGAGGACGTCGTCGATAGCGATGACCAAAAGGCCGGAGTCAAGGCCGAGTTGCCATGCCTCAATCGTGAATCTGCGAGCGACGACACAGAGCGTGGCGTCTGTGAGGTCAGGTCCGGGATAGCGGCGAAGGGCATCCAGCGCGGCGCGGAGGTCACTCGAGCGCACGGTGCGGCGGTCGGATGGAGTTCCAATTTCCAACACCAGAACGCGATCGCTGGACCTCGGCAGGAGCGCCAGCAGCGACGCATAGCGCCGGTCCAGCCGCCCTGAGGCTTCCCGAAACGAGCAAGGTCCGTGAAACTTGGCTTTGAGCACTGGTCGAGACGTCTTGGCCGGTCAGTAGATATCGGTTGCGACAGGCTTGTTCGAGTGTGGTCGGCCTAACGACTACGAGCTATGCCGCACGCACGTGCGGCCGAGGCCGTAGGCCTCGCGACCATGGTACAGCCGCACGGGCGTGTCGGCATGAGCGACGCGTTAGGCAGTCCAAGCCCATTCGAGATTCGTGTCTGTCCACGAGCCGGTGTGCGCGTGAAGAAGCGCTTTGAAGTGGCTACCCGCCTTGCTCTGCTCGGATCGAAGCCGTGTAACGATGCGGTCGGCGTTCGGATCGACGATGTGGATTGAGCGAAGCAACGCGTTGTTGGTGAAAGCCGTTGCAAGGAAGTACATCATCTCACGATCAGATTCCGGGAATGAGTACCCTACAAAGACAATGTCATGCGCGGATGCCAGGGCGGTGGCGGCGCCCTTCCAAACGCCCTTGATGATTGGAGCGAGATCAGGCTTGAGGAACGACGGCGGGATGATGAGCGGCGGAGATGGCGGAACGAAGTCAGAACAGATTCGCGGAAGCTGCGCGTCAAAGCGCTCTTGGCCGTGCACTCGGATGATGCGATCCTCAACGACGACGCTCCCGGATTCTCCATCGAGCCACCAATTGACTGACCCGTGGAGCTTGAACAGCTTGGTCCCTTGTCCCCCACAGAACCCGGCCGCAGCACGGTTTTCGAGAAGGGGGCGCTCAAACGCGAATCCAAGGTCGATGCCTCTGCCGGCACGTTGGAGAATGCACTCGGCGTTGATGTCGTAGTTTGTCGTGACGATCTGTAGCTGTCCTTGGAAGTCGCGGATGGAACTTCCGAGTAGCGAATCGAAGGTCGGAAGTTGGTTCCAAAAGTCGTCGACGTCGGGCACTGTGGTGTAAACCCGGCGGATGATATGGCGAAGACAATCCGATTGAGACTCGCCATCGGGAAGCGGATCCGCCAAGCCCAGACGATCGGCCATCTCTGCAAAGGAGAGCATGTCCTCGAGATTTGTTGGCGAGCTCTCGAGGAAGCTGTTCGCGCGACGGGACTGCAGGAGCAGGCGGCCAAGGAAGTCGCGGTGCCGGGATTCGAGACGCTTGGAAGAGTCTGCAAACGCCAGGAACGAGTTCATCACAGGTAGCCCGAGTGGGGCGGAGAATCCGGCGCCGAGGAATAGGACGACATTGCGTGGCATCTTGATCTGCCTAACGGTCAGCATCAGCTGCGGCGCGAAGCGCCGTCAGCTGCATGCTGTTGTTATGCGCCGCTCGCATAGAGATCCCGACAATAGTGATAAGGGTGCCGATCCTGGAAGCGGCCAAGATTGTCCATGACGGTGACGATACGGCACTGCAAGGTGCCGCCGTTCTTCTCCCCACGCAGCCCGCGGCCAACCATCTGCATATAGCGCACGGGACTAAATACCTGCCGGGCGATCAGCACCAGGTCCGTCCTCGGCGCATCGAAGCCCGTGGTCAGCACGCTGTGATTGCATAGCACGCGAATCTGCCCGCTATGGAAGCGTTCGAGGAAGTACCGGCGCGCCATGGTCGGCGTGTTGCCGCTGATGGCCGCGGCGCCTATGCCGGCGAGATTCAGGCGCGCAGCCATTTCCTCCGCATGGGCGACGGAGTTGGTGAAGAAGAGGATGGAACGTTCGGTGCTTGCCTCGATGCACTCCACCAAACGCTCGTTGCGGCGTGCGTCGCCCGCAAGGCGTTGATTGATTGCTTCCAGCAGGTTCTCGAAGTCGAGGCCTTCCCATGGCTCCCGCAGCTGCCCCAGCCTGGCCAGCTCGTCGTCGGTCAGGCCCACTCCGGAGTCGAGCGACTCATACAGCGCACGCGCGAGCACGCCCTGCGAGCGCAGGCGCGCATAAAGCCGCTCCTGGTCGGACGGCAGCCAGCGGCTGTCAAACCGGCGAGCAAGGCGCTGGCTCTCGTCGTCGTCGGTACGGAATGGCGTGGCGCTCAGCCCCACAATCGGCGGTTCATCTCTCTCCGCCGCGCCGGGGCGAGGTGCCTCGGCGTCCAGCCAGCGCAGCAGCGTGGTGTAGCTCGGCGTGATGGCATGGTGGCACTCGTCAACGACCACCAAACCGGGCTTGCGCAGCCAGTCCAGATCCGCCGCGCCGACGCGGTTGTTCAATGTCTGGATGGACGCCACGACGACGACGGGTTTATCCGGCTGCAATTGCGTCGGATTGGGGTTGCCGCCCCAAAGGCGGGCGATGCGCAGGTTCGTTCGCCGGGCGCCGAGATTGACCCAGACCTGGCGAAACGCCTGCACCGCCTGCTCGCACAACTCGTCGGTCTGGGCGATCCAGACAACGCTCCGCATCGCGCCCTCCGGCGCGAGCACTAGCCGTACGGCCGCCTCCACCGTCACGCGGGTCTTGCCGCCACCCGTGGGCAGGCTGATGACGGCCCGCCGTCGCTGGGTGCCGCTGGCGAGCAGCGAACTCAGGCCGTCGAATACCTCCTGCTGGAAGTCGTGCAGGGGCGGCAGTTCGATCGGCCCGGTGATCAACTCCTCGGGCTCGCGCCGGGCTTCAGCCGCCGACGCGAATTCGGGGGGGAAACCGATGGCCGCCACGAATGCGAGTGCGGCTGCCGTGTTCCAGCGCGCGGGTGGCTGCAGCCCCTCGGCCTGCAACGTGTCTCGCAAAGAAGTCAGCGCGGCGGGGCCCAGTTGGGCAAGCACCAGCTCGGCGAGCTGTTGTGGCGTGCATTGGCGGACGAAGTCCATGTCGCGCAGCGGCTGGCCGAGGGCATCGAGCAACGGTTCGACCCGATTGCCCACTGCGCGCAGCAAGCGATCGGCCAGCGTCGCGCCCTGTGCGACGTGCGCCCGTCGTTCGTCGACACCAGCGTCGCCGAGGCGGTGAAGCGCATCCGTAGGTGAGCCGTCGAGCCAGCCGGATGCGGCGATCTCGGCGAGTAGCCGCCGCAGCCGTTCCGCCCGCGAAAGCGGAGCCAGTTGTTCAGCGTCCAGAAGCAGCGCGCCGTCCCACATCAGGCAAGCAGCCGCCTGTGCGGTGTCGGCGATCCTCAGGCGGAGCTGGGTCACGCGCTGGCAACGCGCCAACTCGCGAACGTCTGGCCGCAAGACATCGCCAAGCTCCGGCACGACATCGGTAAGGCGCTCGGGCGGCCCTGCGATGACGCTCCATTCCGCCTGGATCAGACCCGCGAGGTCTTTCGCGCCGGCCTTCAGCCAGAGTTGCATCGTGGGCGGGTCGAGCACCACGACCACGCGCCCCGGAGTGCGAGCGCGCCGCGCCAGATCGGCGGAGGTGGTCACGAATGCCGCGCTCAGTGGAACGCGGCCGGGCGGCGACGGCAGTTGGGTCGGGACGACGCCATCCTTGGCGGCGCCGAGCCAGAGGTCGGTAAGCGCGTCGCCATCGAGGGAGTCCTCGCTGACGAGCGCCTCGATCAACGCGACCCAGAAGGCGCGCAATTCGCCCTGCGCAGCCGACACTTTCGGGAACGCCGTGTTCAGCCGGCCGAGCGCCGACTCGATGCGGCTCCAGTCCGGCAGGTATCGCAGGACTGTTTGGTTACAGCGCGCGACAAGAGCTTTGAGGGGCGTGGTGGAAGTGCCCATCTGCACGGCGCCATGGTTGAGCAAGTACCAGGGCAGCGGATGAGGCACGTCGATCCGGGGGTAGACGGACATCGTGCTGTGACCGAAGCTGACGGATTCCTGGAACGGCGGCTCGGCGAGCCGATCCAGGAGCTGGAAGGTGAAACGTGCCTTTGAGGCGCCTGTGAGCTCAGCGAGCAAGCCGTGGCCTCGCGGCATCGAGAGCCAACGGGGCTCGAGATAGCTCCAGGAGGCAGAGTTCTGGTGCGTTTCCTTGTAGCGGCTGCGGCACGCCTCAAGCCACGGCGCCAGCAGCTCGGTCTCGCCCGAAATCTCCGTGAAGCCCGCGGGTCCGATGTTGCCCGCTGGAATATCCACCACGCCCAGCGCCACCAGCGACGTGCGATCGTCTCCGTGCGTATCGGGATCGATGAGTACGTTCGAGTGCGGCGGTGAATCGCCGTCGTTCACCAACTCGCCAGGAAGCAGGACGTGGTCCGCTCTCACCCAACTTCCATCGCGACGACGCACGCGCACGCGATCGCGAGACGTGTCCAGGAAGCCTTTTCGCACGCCCTCGGGTGCGAGGCGCAGGCGAGTCCAGAATGCCTGCCAACCCCCTTCGTCGGCCTGCGCCTGCCAGCTAGCGATCTGTCGCAGTGCCTCGGCGAGGATCGACTGCCAGAGCTGATCGTCCGGCTCCCTGACGCCGATCACGTCTTTCAGCAGTCGCCGCGCCTTGGAGTTGGATAGAAGCTCCAAGGCAACAGACTCGCGATCGGGCACGGACACGCCCTCGGGCGCGAGGATGACCCTGGACGCTGTGACCAACTTGCCTGACTGGGTCGGGATGATCGCCAGCGTGGGGCGAGCCTGGCTCCACTCGCTGGGCTTCACATCGATGGAGAAGGACTCCGCCAGCTGCAGGACGCCGAGCGCCGCTTCGGCCTTGGCTGATGCCACCATGCCAAACCACGACTCGATGCTACAGCGGCGAAGCGGCGGAGGGCCCTGGCCCGTGGCGGGCACTTCGATACGTTCCGCCAGCGCATTCAGACGGCTGGCGCGCTGACGCTCCAGGCAGGACGCGTGCACCAGCTGGCGCTGCTGCTCTGCGCCAGCGAGTAATTGCCACGCAGTCGCCAGTGTCAACGTGTCCTTCGGGTGGCGCCAGAGTTCCCGCGCGCGCCGCAGCGCCCCGGTGCCGTCCGGAATGACGGCTGCTGCCTCCAGCCGCGTCCACAGCGACTCGACGAGTGGGGCGGCATCGTCGTCCTTGCGATCCAGTTGACGGGGGAAGGCCTCCAGGGGCCGAGCAGGGTCGTCCGGGGTGGCAAGTCTGGGCAGCGTCTCCGCGATCAAGCTCGCCGCCTCGGCCATCAGCGCGGCGTTCCACTCGCCGCCGATGATCGCGTTGCGGTCACTGTTCAGCTTCCACGGCGCATTCAAGATGCCCGGCAAATAGGTCTGCGTATGTGTGGGGAAGAAGGCCCAGAAGCGGCCGGCCTCTTCGCGTCGTCCTTCGATTGGCATGGCCCAGGACACGGGCACGGACTGGCGAGCGTGAATGTGCGTGGCGTCCTCGACGGCTCGCGTCTCGGTGATATGGACTTCACGCGCAGCGATGCGCCAGCGCGAGGCGGCCTCCCCATCGTGCAGGATGTGCTCGGCACCTTCGATGGCCAGGCGGACCTCACGCGCCTCTTCCTCGCCGTCATCGAGGGTCAGCGTGGCTGCTATCGGAAAGAACAACAGGAACTCCGCTGGAAACGACCGAATCTCCTGCCGGATGTGCTGCAGCAGGCTCTCTGACCCGACTTCGACCCGAACGATCGTTTCAGCCCACGCCAGCTTGGCGCAAAGTGGATCCGCGGCGCGCTCGGCTGGCGGCAGGGCCCAAGCGAGCCGCAGGCCGGGCGCTTGTGTCACCTGAAATCGGCGACGGAGCTCGTCTCGACACCTCTCTGGATCGAAGCGAACCGCTCCTGAGGCCCGGGTGAAGACATCGATCCGCCCGTTCAGCTTCAGCAGTGATTTGAAGCCCAGACCGAAGCGCCCGATCTGGTTGCCGCGCTTCGGCGACGAATGCGACCGAAGAAGGGCATCCAGGCCTTCTTCACTCAGCGGTGCCCCGGTGTTGGCGACATAGAGCCGCGACCCACTCAGCTGGACGTGGATGCGACCATCGCCGTTCAGTGTGTCGCCACGCTCCTGCGCTTCCAGCAACGCATCCGCACCGTTCTGAACGAGTTCGAGGATCTGACGGTAGCCGTAGCCGCCTGCTAGCACCGTTTCCTCGATCCCGAAGTGCTCCCTCAGCAAGCCGGGGTCCGCGTCATAGGACCGAAGCCGTTTGTCGTTGAACTGCTCAAGGGCGCTGTGGAGCACGAATCGAACGTCCTCCGCTCTAGCGGAAGTTTCGTGGACGAGCTGCTCAGTGTCGGTGCGCATAACGTGTGCTTCTGCTGTGAACGCTCCAATAAGAAGGGTTTGGCGGGGCGTCCGCAACCAAGCCTAGGCCATCACGGACGCCCCGCCAAACCCAATCCGCACCGCGTTCATCGGCAGCAAGCTTCGTTATGCGTCGGGCGCATCGGAGTCAATCTTCTGCCGAACTAGCTCAGCGAGCCGATCGGGCGTCAGCACTCTAAGGTCGAGGTAGCCGATGGTGCCCGGGACGCCAGGAATGTCCGTGTCATCGAAGCGTACCGGAAGCATTCTGCCGCCGACTCCCTTTAGGTGCGTGGCAAGTGCGTGGCTCTTCTCGTGATTGGGCCACGCTTTGGCAGCGTAGTGGCGCGATGAGAACATGACCACGAAACGCGCGTCCTGGCCATAGACGTGTCCAAAGTGCTCAGCGAGGTCCTTGCCCCATAGGTTCACCTGCTCATACCGGTCGTAGAACACGTCTACACCTGCTGCGCGGAGCGCGTCCGCAACCTTCTCCACGTACTCGCGGTCCTCTCCGGCGAATGAGAGCGCGACGTCGTACTTGCGACGACCCGCGGCGCGGCGCGCACTCCGCATCTCCTTCACCGTGCTTGCGCTAGGCGGCGGAGCCGATGGGGTCGGCTCGGAACTGCGCACCTTGAAGCCAAGCGCCTGAACGTCGGCCCGAGACCTCTCAAGTTCGTTGCGCCGCGCCGCAATGGCCGCACGGACTGCGGGCTCAATCTGTCGGTTGTACTCGGAAACCTGCGCGTCAACCCAACCGAGCCATTGCTTCAGCTTGGCGAGATCCTCGTCAAACCACTTCTTTGTCGCAGTGACGTCTCGGCCGGGCGAGTCATAGGGAAAGCGCAACTCTCCCTTGCCGATTACAGCGCGCGCACCATTCATCGTGAATGTGCTCGGCCGGCACTTCAGGAGCTCGCCGTCTCCCGTGAAGGGGAGATGGTAGCACACCTCAAGGCCGTCAACAATCGTTGGGCCCCAGGGATTGTGAGCGCGATTGAAGTCGTGGCTTACATCGATCTTGACTTCGCGTGTCGAGACTTCGATGCGGTCATCATGAAGGACGATGGGCCGTACAACGAGCTCTGAAGCCGTCGTCGCGGACAGGTCTTCGTCCGTACGGGACGCGAAACCCGACTCTGGAAGTTTTCGGACGCGCTCAGCGACGCCCTTTAGCTGGGCATCCAGTACGGCGCGAAGGTCATACTCGCTGAAGAGAAGGGTCCAGTCTCTTTTGATCATGAATTGCCGCGAAGGTCGGATTCGTACGCATAACGTCCGCCATAACCGGCCGCCGGAAGCGCGCAGCGCTGTAGGCGGTCCGCGTTGATGGCGTTGTTAGCCGTCACGATCCTTAATACCTTTGAGGGCGCCGCTCGGCAATGAGTTATACAGGGCATCAATGCGCTTTGGCTCGGCGATTCGGTTGTCGATGATTAGATTCACAAGCTCAAAAAGTGCAGATACAATCTCCGGTTTATCATCCAAGACCAACTCTCCGGGATGAACAGCATTGTTCCCTGTAACGCGCACAACATCGAGCGCTTTCTGAATCTGAACTGGCAGTCCCTTCTTTACCAAAGCTCCGATATCCGCATTAATGTTCTCTCCAGTCTCTCCAAGATGTTTACAGAGCTTCTGAATTGCAAGACGGAGAAGTGCGGCTGCTCCACGAGGTGACAGCTTGCAGATGTTACGAGCCTCCAAGTAATCAGCCTTCACGTCTTCCGGCATGTCTCCGTGTGGCAGTGGAGCATTGGCCATTCCGAACGGCCACAGCATGTATGAGTTGAATTCGTCCACAAACCAGATAACTCGACCCTTGCAGTGGGTACAATGGCCAACATGCAAGTCGTTATTCTGGTATCCGTAACTGCCAGCAATTCGGACCTGTTCTTTGGGCGTGTACCGTTTCGTCTGTAAATCGGCCGCGAGCGTGTGACGGCGCGAGGCCGGTTGAAGAATCGTGAAAGGGCGGGTCATCTGGCTCTTGGTGTCTAGCAACACAAGGAGCTTGAAGATGACCCACCGATCGGATCGTAGCGAACTCGACGACGTCGTGACACTCATCGCCGAACACGGCACCGACAGCATGCAGCAGGCCTTCTCCACGCTGCTCAACATCGCCATGCGCACCGAGCGCGAGCAGGTGCTCGGCGCCCGTCCCCATGAACGCACCCCGGAACGCCGCGGGCACGCGAACGGCTTCAAGCCCAAGTCGCTCAAGACCCGCGTCGGCACGCTCACCGTGCAGGTGCCCAAGACGCGCGGCATCGACTTCTATCCCTCGGCGCTCGAGCGGGGCGTGCGGTCGGAACGCGCCCTGCTCTGCGCCCTCGCCGAGATGTACGTCCAGGGCGTCTCGACCCGACGCGTCACCGCCGTGCTCGAGGAACTCTGCGGGCTCGAGATCTCGAGCGCCCAGGTCAGCCGTGCCACCGCCGAGCTCGACGACGAACTCGAGGCCTGGCGCACGCGCCCGATCGGTGAGGTGCGCTATCTCATCCTCGATGCTCGCTACGAGAAGGTGCGACACGCCGGCACCGTGATCTCGACCGCCGTCCTCGTCGCGACCGGCGTCCTCGCCGATGGCCGACGCACGATTCTCGGGGTCAGTGTCGCCCGAAGCGAGGCCGAGGTCCACTGGCGCGCGTTTCTCCGCTCGCTGCTTGAACGCGGCATGCACGGCGTCCGCCTCGTCGTCAGCGACGATCACGAGGGACTCCGCGCCGCACGAGAGGCGGTGCTCACCGGAATCCCCTGGCAGCGCTGCCAGTTCCACCTGATGCGCAACGCCATGGCCTACGTGCCGAAGATCGGTCAGCGCAACGAGGTCGCGCAGGAGCTCAAGACCATCCTCAACGCCGCCGACCGCGACGAGGCCGACCGCCGCCTCCGCGCGATGGTCGAACGATGGAAGATCGAGGCGCCCCAGCTCGCCGCGTGGCTCGAGGCGAGTGCGCCAGAATCGATGACCGTCTTCACCCTCTCGCCCTATCTTCGCCGCCGACTCCGCACCACCAACGCCCAGGAACGTCTCAATCGTGAGATCAAGCGACGAACCCGCGTCGCCGGTCTCTTTCCCAACGACGCATCCCTGCTCCGACTCGTCACCGCGATCCTTGCCGAGATCGACGAGGAGTGGACCACCGGACGCGTCTATCTCAACCACCAAGCCGCTTGACCCGCCCTCTCCGGATCCCTTCATCCACCCAACTCCTCAATGCGTCGCCAACCCGGCTCGGACCAATTTACAGACACGATGTTGCATTACCTGTTCTTTCCCTTCCACCCACCGAAAGTGCACATAAACGTCGCAATGAGGGCAGGTAAAAGCCTCCTTTTTAAACTCAGGTGGTTCGTATTTCACATACTCTCCTGACGGCTAACGACGAAGCTCAGCCGCAAAGGCCCCGCTCGGGGGGCCTTGAGCGGCTGAATCCGCGGGCCAGCATAGCTTGACGTCGCGATCCGCCCAACCCGCGGATGCCAGCGGGCCTTTGCCGGCTGCAGCGCTTGGTTAGAGCGAATCTGAAACGACCGCTCACGGCCCGACTGGAACGGCCCGCACCTGGGCGGACTCGCGCTCGCGAGACCGAGCAGCGATGTCGACCGATCCGCGACGAGAACGATCCGTGGCGATGGACCGCCCTGGTGCGGGAGCGCCCGAACGAGTGACCGAGCTGAATGGCAACTGCCACGACGACGGGAACGGTCCCTCGAGGCGTTCCGCGCGGCGACGGGGAACGGATGCCGTCTCCGCGCGAAGCGAAGGCGTGGTGCCCTCCTCCCCAACCAAGAGAAGAAGGACACGGCGACCCGTGCTTGTCTGGTCTCATCTCCGGCTCGCGGGTTGTGGAACGGACGGCGGTCAACGCTCTAACGTTGTTGCTCAGCCGCAAAGGCCCCCGGCAGCGTCGCCGTGCAGTCGCCGACCGAGCGGACGCTGGCAGTCTACCCACGGCTGCCTTGGGAGTGTCGCCGGCTCGCCGGTCGTCGTCCGGGCCTTTGGCGGCTGCAGCACTTCGTTAGACGCCCGGCGTATCGATCTGGACGAGCTGGCCCGCTTGGATGAACGGAAGTTCCCGGCGCAACTGGGGGAGTAGAGGCAACAGGCACTCAACGGTGTTGCCCACCGACGCCAGAAGGACGACCGAGACGCCGTACTCAGTGATCGGTTGCTGGAAACGGAGGTTACGGTCAACGGTCAGGAGGACTGTAAAGCCAGCCTCGCGCATCGCGTTCAGAAGGTCACCGTTGGCGAGCCCTTTCCAGCCCAAGTCCCGAAGGTGCTCCGCCGCAAGCCCCGTAAGGTGCGGAAGGAGCGTCCGAGGAACGCACTCATCAAGCAGCAGTCGCACGCGAGCTCAAGGCCTGACTTGCGGCATCCAATGCGGCGGCGGCCTGCTCGCGTGTGACGCCAGGAAAATCGACGAGGAACTGCTCGAGCGTCCCGCCGGACTTGAGATAGAGAAAGAGCGACTCAACGGGCACTCGCGTGTCAACGAAGACGGGCCTGCCGCCGAGAAGACCAGCTTGGCAATGAATGGCTTGGTCGAGGTTCACGCGAGCAGTATATGACGCGAGTCCAGTGGTCGGCAATCGAGTCA
>JAHBWY010000017.1 GCA_019636735.1 Phycisphaeraceae bacterium | reverse complement strand
CACGGGGCCAGCCCGGAGACCTTCTCGATCCTACCGGCTATCAAGCCTACGAGCCTCCAGGTATGCTTCCGGTTGATCCACCGCCGGGCATGTTGCCTGCGATTCCCGGCTTGCCATGGCCGGAGAAACCAAAGCGCCAAGATCCCGAGAACTCTCCGGGCGTGATATGCTGGGTCGACTACAACACACTCACTGTTACATGCAAGCTCGGCGAGGAGTATGTGATCTGCAACATTGTGCCGGGGCGCGGGGGGAGAGATTGGACCACGCCGAATTCAAACACTCCGCCCGGCAGATATCTAATCAATCCACGACGTCAAAATCCCAATCACCCCGGTCTTGGTGGTAGCGGAAGCGGTTTGGACTGGTACGATTTGGAGCGATGGGACCCCTGGCTGGGTCGGTTCGTGCCATATCATACTCGGGATTCTTTCGGCCGACGGTACTACGGCTTTCATCCCGGCAGCGTCAGTGAGGGCTGCGTGACAATCGACAAACAGGATGTGGATTGCTGGAACAGACTTCGGGACTTGATAGATCGCGGGACTATTGAACATGGCGGGAGGAAGTACCGAGGCACGCTCGTTGTAAAGCAATATCCTAAAGGAGGCCGACCGATGCTGGCGCCCAACGACAAGATGCCGAGTCCGTGGAGACGAAAGGGGCATTGAGCCGGACCTCGAGCAGAGGGTCCACGCCTTTGAGAGACCATGACTAGAATGCGTTACGTCATCTGCATCTCTGCAGTCGTATCTTGTGCCACACTTATCACATTCAGCGCGATCATGTTGATGAACAAGCAATGCTCGAGAGAGGCCATCCTGGCGATCGCGATCACGCAGCCAGCTGCGGGGGCTAGCGCCGACGAATCGCGTGGTCATGTAAGAAGGATTCTCGATGCCCATGCGGGTGATCTGGACTTGGCTGTACTGTATCGTGAGGTCTTGAGAGTCGAAGCAGGAACCAGTAACTATGGAGTGCTCGTCAGTGCGTATGAGACAAAGCTCGCGATCATTGATCTGATAGCACTGCCTGCCGATTCAGCGGCAGCCGATGCGCTGTTCAGCCTTCTGTGCGATCCGAGTTATGAGGCGGATACGGAGATCGCCTTTATGATCTCGGACCGCCTCATCAACCTGAAGCACGTGACGGTGGCTCGTAGCCAACTAGCAGTGACGCGCTATCCTAACAACGAATCGGGGATAAAGGGAATTGTGAGGGTAATCGAAGGCCGATAGCACTGCCAGACTCCGCTACATGTCCGCACGAAGCGAGGTTGTGTTGGGTGGAGAGTGTCCGTCCTGCGATCCGCGATGGCGGGTCAGGTTGCCTCGGCTCGTCGGCGTCGCCACTCGTCGGGCAGCCATTGGTCCAGTTCGGCCGCCGGGGTTCCGGGCAGGTTCACGAGGAGCTGCGTGAGGTAGACCTGTGGGTCGACGCCGTGGCGCCGACACGAGCTCGTGAGGCTCGAGAGGATCGCCGCCGTCTCGCCGCCGCACGGACTGCCGACGAAGAGCGAGTTCTTGCGGTTGATCGCTTGACGGATCGTGGCGGGTCCGTTCAGTCACCCCGCGGCCTCTTCAGCCCTCGCTGTCAGGATCTCCCCGCCGATCCCCACCGCACGGTGGCGACCGATTGAGCGGTCCGACCGATGAAACTGGCGCGCGACATTTCGCATTCTGTCAGGTTCCGTCTACTTCCAGACCGAGCCGCAAGCGACTCGGCGAACCGGTAAACGATGAACGCCTCGGCCCGTCGGTCGAGGCGTTCGCCGTTCTATCGCGTGGATTCGCAAGGTGTTGCGGCGGGAGAGTGCTGGGTAGACTGGTCCGCGTGGCCGTCGAGAGACACGCAAGTCGCGCCTATCCGGTTATGGAGAGCCCCGAAAGTGCTCGAAGTCTCGCGAGACATAACCCGGAGGGCGGAGGGGGCTATTGCCTCGGCGAAGAGTCGCGCGCAAGTCCTGACCGGATGGTGAGCGGCCTCGACGAAGAGCGGACCTACGCCTACACCGCAAGCTGGCAGCTCCTCGAGGAGCGGGTCGATGCGGATTACTCGGGCGATCCGGGGCTCGACAAGCGCGTGCAGTATGCCTGGGGCCTTCGCTACATCGATGATTGCCTCATGCACCGCGCGGACCTGAACAACGACGGTGACTACACCGACTCGAACGAGAACACCTGGTACCACATGACGGACGGGATGTTCTCGACGGTGGCGGTGCTGAATCGCACTGCCACCTTGGTCGAACGCGTGAGCTACGACAGCTACGGCCAGGCGAGGCACCACCGCCCGGGCGATGTGAACGGCGACGGGAACTCGGGGTTCACCGACTCGGCGATCGTCGGCACCATCATCGTCGCCAACGGCGGCACTCCCGTGCCGATCACCTCGAGTCTCTACCGCGCCGAGGCGGACCTGAACCGCGACGGCACGATCAACTCAAGCGATCGCACGCTCGCGGGAGTGTCGGCCAGCGCGCTCGCGGCAGCGCTGATTTCCAACGCCGGCACCGGCGGCCCCGACAACTCGATCGGTTGGGACGGGTATGTCTTCAATCCGGCGACGGGGGAGTATCTGGTTAGGCATCGGACCTACGGCCCCACCCTTGGACGGTGGCTGGAGCGCGATCCGATTGGCGTTCGCGTCGAAACGGCCCCACGTCTTGGCGTCCGGCCATCAGTGCAATACCACGATGGCATGAACGTTTATCAGTATGTGCAATCGTCTCCGGTTGTTCGGTTGGACCCAGTCGGTCTCGTGTCGGCACCGAATCATGGCATCGACCCGAACCACTGCAAGGAGGTCTACGAAGCGTGCATGAAGGCGGTGCAGAGGCAGCACGCGCTGTGTAAGCACATTCTCGATATCTGCGATGAGGTAAACTTCCTCGAGTGGTACCGAAGACAACGCGACGACATGGACTGGCTTACTGGCCTTCCGACTTGTCCATGCACATTAGCGCAAGCCAAAGGGGAAACTCATCCGACACGTCGCGAGAAGTGGCGAGACTCACCGCTGACCGGACCTCGGTACCTCGGTGAGGAGTTCGGGACTGCAAACTCGTGGTCCTGTTCAGGCGGCAGGATTGTTCGCCGTTACCATCCCGGAGCATCAGAGTGCTGTCGATCAACCACGACGAATCGGCATCGTGCAGCCCAGCAGTGCTGTTATGACGGGCAAGGAAAACTAATCACAAGCGGCGGTGGAGCAGGCACCCCTGATCGCGCACCAGCCCAGTTTCCTGGTTGGTACACCGATCACTGGGATTGGGATGTCGCGCCGTTCCGCCTCGCCGAGGATCTCGACCGCAAGCATGGTGGAAGCGATCATCGGCGAAAGTACTGTGAAGTTCGACCGCCAAACAACGGCAGGAACTGCGCGCCAAACCCAACGCCATGGCCGAACCTCTGAGCCAAGGGTCAGCTTTCCGATGTAAAGCGTGCGGCTTCGACCTGCGTGGCCATGCGGAGGACGGTCGGTGCCCAGAATGCGGGAGTAGTATTGCCTCAACTCTCGCTGCGATGCAGGCACATGCCAACCATCGGCGGTTCTGGCGGGTCTACGGGCCACTATTTTACGCGTTCGCAGCCTACTTCGTCGTCAATTGCATTTGGACTGTCGTATTGATACTCACGGACGCGTGTGAGCTTTGGAGTTCCACGATGCTCTGGCCGCATTTGCTATTTGCGGCGGTATTCACTTTTGCAACCGTGTGGCGGGCACGGATTCGGGGACACGCAGACGTCGTCGGTGGAGCATTGACGGCGCTTGCTAGCATAGCTTCTGTCGTCTTGCTTCACTTGCTGTTGTTCACGGGTTTCTGTGTAGGCTGGTATTGAGCAGGATGATGTCGGTTTCCTTTCGTTCTCGTTTCTGGCGGCAGCAGAGGATGATCAGACATGTATTGTTGTCTGCGGCAGGTGTCGTCCTTGGGGAATCGCGAACGCTCTTTGCGTGACGCGCTGAGGTGTTCAGAGTGCGGCCTGGTGCGAGATCGCACTTAGAGTTTGCCCGCCAGACTACGCGTTTTCCACTCGAACCGAATGTGTCCGTCCCGCGAACCTTTCAATTACCCACATCTTTGGCCAGACAGTAACCGAGGTGGATGTCGGTCAATCTCGCCATGCCGCGCCATAGGACCATGTTTCCCGGCGGCGCATCGCGGGCCCGGTTCAGATAGCCACCGAGTCGAGCGAGCCTCGTCAGGAAGTTGCCTACCGTCTTCTTTCTTGAGCCGTCGTTGACCGGGACGAGGCGCTCGAGCAGGTTGATCTCTGAGTTCGTGAAGACCAGCTTCACCGGGAGGTCCGGAGAGGCGCGGTTCATCATCGTCAGCCACAGCACACGCCATGCCAGAATGCACATGATCGCGATCAGGTTGACCAGTCGCTCGGCAGTCCGCAGCCTCGAGTCCTCGGCCCGACATCCTGACTTGAGCACCTTGTGGAATGTCTCGATCTTCCAGCGTAGCGCGTACCAATCGAGCTTTTCGATCGCATCGGCCTTCGATCGGATCGAAAGATTGGTCACGAGCTTCCAGTCAATTGCCGCGCGGCCCTTGGGCACGCCCCGTTCCTTCGCGTGGATCACACTCAGCACCATGGTTCCGTAGCGCTTCTCCTTCCCGATGGGCGGGCACACCTCGATCTGGTGGTACTTCAGCTCCAGCACTGCGTTCGACGGGCGGCCCTTGTCGTCCCGGACCTCGAGGCGATGCACAGCCCTCACGCGCTGTTCGTCCATCGCGTTGGCCACGGTGCGCCTGCCGTCCTCCACGCGACGATCGACGCAAGTGCGGAACACAAACTTCGTCCCCAGCGACGCGCATTCGCTGAACAACTCATAGATGTCGCTCTCCCGGTCGCCGATGTGGATGCAGCGAGCGGCGTCACCGATGTTCGCGGTCGATTGACGCACATTTTCAAGCCAGCGGATGCTCTCCTTCAGCTCAATCGGGATGCGAGTGGTGTTGACCGAATGCGTGCCCGCGTCGAGACCTCTGCCCTTGAGCGCGTTGGTGCCCTTGAACCTCTTGCGTGTCCAGAGCTTGATCGCCGCGAGACCGAGGGGCACGCCGTCAGTGGTGACGATGAGACTCGAGTGCATGAGGATGCCGCAGACAGTGTGCATTCGCTGGCGACCCTTCTCATCCTTGTGACCCGCGGCCACCCTGTTGGTGACACCAATCGCGTGCGCTCGCTCACGGGTGAATGAGAACTCGGTCGTGTCGTGCAGTGCAAGGACTGGACCATCGACAGCGCCGACACGCGCCCGCGTGGCCTGCATGTGCCCGGCCAGGATCTCTGCCTCGCTCACACGCTTGTTGTCAAGAAAGCGATACGCGGCCTTGGTGCTGGCCCAATCACCGCACGCCAGCGGCAGTGACTGGCCAAGCCCCTTGGAGAGCTGCTCCATGAGTAGACCGAACCGCCCAGCCAGTCGGGCATCGGCAAAGCGGCAGCCAGCAAGCTCCTGATTGATCCACGGTCCCATGGTCGCGACTCCATCCGTTGGTGTGCGATGCCATCCATGGCATCGGTACCCTCAGTGGATCGGCATGACCAGTCCGTGCCGCACAATCCAACCCCTGTTCAGCGGAACCAACAGACAAAGATGTGGGTAATTGAAAGCCCGCGAACCGCGATGGGGTCACTCTGAATCGGCCTGACGGCGTTGCCACTCATCGGGCAGCCAGTGATCAAGCTCTTCAGCCGGGGTCTTGGGCAGGTTCACAAGCAACTGCGTGAGGTAGACCTGTGGGTCGACGCCGTGGCGCCGACACGAGCTCGTGAGGCTCGAGAGGATCGCCGCCGTCTCGCCGCCGCACGGACTGCCGACGATGAGCGAGTTCTTGCGGTTGAGCGCTTGACGGATCGTGGCGGGTCCGTTCAGTCACCCCGCGGCCTCTTCACCCCTCGCTGTCAGGATCTCCCCGCCGATCCCCACCGCACGGTGGCGACCGATTGAGCGGTCCGACCGATGAAACTTGCGCGAGACATTTCGCATTCTGTCCGGTGCCCTCTACTTCCAGACCGAGCCGCAAGCGACTCGGCGAACCGGTAAACGATGAACGCCTCGGCCCAACGGTCGGGGCGTTCGGCTTTCGAACGCGAGGACTTCGCCGGTGTTTCGAATACTTGCCCCTCGCTCAGAGACGCAAGCCGAGAGTCGCGCGCGACACGCGCCGAGATCGTCAGCCAGCGTTCCGCCCTGAGAACTCGAAGACGATAACTAGAGACGCGCAACTTGTTATGGAAGGGGTAAGCATAACCCGTTGCGGCGCGACATGGTGACGACTGGCGTGTTGTCGCTAGGCAGGGCCGGGATCGCTCCAATGATCCCAAAGTGGGGTCCGGTGCCATCGTGCGATTACCTCGCAGCTGCGAAATGGCGTGCAACTCTACCGCGCCACCGCGTAGGTATCCAGTAGGGGACAGCGGCTGCCAGCCGCAGTCTCCGGAACCCTCGTGGCCCACCAAGGCCGGTCTTGCGATCACGCTCCATGCAGGAGTCATTGATGTCACTGCGCGCAGAGATCTCGACGCAGCACGCGTTTGTGCTGCTCACCGCCGAAGATGTGGCTGGCCAGCTCTCGTGCTCGCCGCGCCATGTGCGGCGCTTGAGCGATCGCGGGGCGATGCCTGCGCCCGTCAAAGTCGGCCGCCTCGTGCGCTGGGATCGCGACTCGATCGAGCGCTGGGTCGCATCGGGTTGCCCGGCACTTGCGCGGCATCGAACTTGATCTATTCGGCCACCTGCCGCTCACTGTCCGGCGTCGTCGACGACTTCTATGGGCACGGTCTTCCGCAAAGCATGGACCTCGCCGCTCCCGCCGGGAGCGGAAATCGTCACGGTGCGGGGGTGCCCAACGGCCCGCTGGCGGCTCCGCAACGGCACGCTCCGAACGGCCGAGGTACTCACCGACGCGCGAGGCCGTATTCGAATCCGCGGCCGTACTCCCACATTCGTCGCCAAGTTCCGCGATGGCAGCGGCGTCTGGACCGAGGTGCCCACCGGCTGCAAGGACGAGACTGCGGCGAAGGCGGTGCTGGCCAACCTCGAGCGCCGGGCCGAACTGATCCGCGCGGGCGTGATCACGGCGGAGGAGGACGGCGCGTCGCGTCATGGCTCTCAGCCGATCGAGGAACACCTCGAGGCGTGGAAGGAGCACCTTCGAGTGAAGGGAAGCTGCGACCACTGGCTCACGCAGGCGCCGCGCCGCGTGCTGCGGGTCTGCCAAGAAGCAGGAGCAGGACGGGGGATTCGACGACTTCGCGACCTCACGGTGGCGGCGGTCGAGCGCTGGCTGCGCGAGCGAGCGGACGAAGGGCTCTCCGCGGGCACGCGGAACGGATACCGCCGGGCGCTCGTGGCCTTCGGCAACTGGTGCGTGCGGAACGGTCGCCTCGCGTCGAGCCCGCTCGCGAAGGTGGCCACCGCCGACGACCGCGCCGATCGGCGCCGCACGCGCCGCGCGCTCACCGACGACGAACTGATGCGGTTGCTCGACGCAGCGCGGCGCCGACCGCTCGCCGAGGCGCTCACCATCCAGAAGGGCAATCGGCGCGGAGAGATAGGAGCCAAGGTCAGCGACGCCACGCGCGAGCGACTCGATCGCGCGGGCCGCGAGCGGGCGTTGATCTACAAGACGCTCGTTCTCACGGGCCTCCGCAAGGGCGAGCTCGCGTCGATCACGGTGGCCCAGGTTGACTTCAACGGCCCGGTGCCGCACCTGCTCCTGCATGCGCGGCACGAGAAGGCTCGTCGCGGCGCGGAGATCCCGCTGCGGAAGGACCTGGCGGCGGAGCTGCGAGCGTGGATGGAGGAGACGCTGGCCCTTGCGCAGGCCGAAGCACGCGAGCGCGACGAGCCCGTGCCCGCGCGGCTGCCGCCCTCAAAGAAGTTGCTCACTGTGCCGAGCGGTCTGATCCGGATCTTCAATCGCGACCTCGCGTTCGCCGGGATCGCCACGATCGAGAAGCGCGGCGGGAAGGAGATCGTCTCGAAGACCGACGAGCGCGGTCGCACGGTCGACATCCACGCGCTGCGGCACACCTTCGGCACGCACCTCTGCCGCGCCGGCGTCCCGCTCCGCACCGCGCAGGCCGCGATGCGTCACAGCGATCCGAGCCTCACCGCGAACGTCTACACCGACCCGAAGCTGCTCGATGTGGCGGGGGCGGTGGAGGCGCTGCCGGCGCTCGCAGGGACATCCGGTCAGCGAACCGCGAGCGTCTGAATTGCTTGCCGCGGGTCGGCGACGAACTCCTCCATCAACCGCCTCGCTCGGCGAAGACTCTCGGCGACCGCTTCGGTCGAGACATTGCCAGGGCGAATCCAGATGATCTTGGGTGGAGCGCCGTGAACGAGGCTCAATGCGTTGAAGTCGTCGTCCTTGGTGACGATCGCGAAGCCGTGTGCCTTGGCGTGCTCCCAGATCACGGGGTCCGCGCTCGAAGGGGGAAGGCAATCGACGACATGCGCGCTCTCGGGGTACGCGTCGCGAAGCAACGCCACCAACCCCCGGCTCAGATTCTCGTCGAAGAGCAGCTTCACGCCGCGTGCGGGTCAGCGAGTCGCTGTTCCCGCTCCGCCGCGTACGCGAGGACGGCCCTGATGTGCTCGGGCCGAAGCTGGGGAAAGTCGGCCAGAATCTGAGCCTCGGTCATTCCGGAGGCGAGGTATTGGAGGACATCAACGGCTGTGATCCGCGTGCCCTTGATGCAGGGCTTGCCGCTCCGCACGCCCGAGGTCACCGAGATGTGATCTTCCCAACGCACGGGCGAAGTATACGCCGCGGGTCTTGGTGGTCGGAGATTAGCGCCTTCCCTTCCCCCTGGCCCTCCCCCTTGCACAAGCGCTTGCACAGACTGACCTTTCCCCCTGAAACAGGTCCAGTCGGAGCGATAGTCTTCGGCCTGGATCAGGAGGATCGGGATCATGGCCAGGAAACGTCATTCGGCGGAGGAGATCGTCAACAAGCTTCGGCAGGCGGAGGTGGAACTTGGCAAGGGCAACTCGGTGGCCGGGGTGTGCCGGCTGCTCGGAGTGACCGAGCCGACCTACTTCCGCTGGCGTCGCGAATACGGCGGTCTGAAGGTCGATCAGGCCAAGCGGTTCAAGGAGCTGGAGCAGGAGAACGCGCGCCTCAAGCGGCTGCTCGCTGACGCGGAGCTGGACAAGGCGATCCTTCGGGAGGCGGCACGCCCAAACTTCTGAGCCCGGCTCGTCGGCGCCAGGCGGTGGAGCAGGCGCAGGTGGAGCTGGGTGTTTCCGAGCGTCGGGCGTGCCAGGTGCTGGGGCAAGCCAGGGCGGTGCAGCGGTACACGCCGGAGGTGCGAGACGATGAGGATCGGCTGACGGCTCGGATCGTGGAACTGGCGGCGGTGTACGGCCGCTACGGATCGCCGCGGATCAACGCATTGCTGAGGAACGAGGGCTGGAGGGTGAATCACAAGCGCGTGGAACGGATCTGGAAGGAGGCAGGGCTGAAAGTGCCGCAGAAACAGCCGAAGCGAGGCCGACTCTGGCTGAACGACGGCTCGTGCATCCGGCTTCGCCCGGAGCGGCGGGACCATGTGTGGGCCTACGACTTCGTGAGCGCGAGGACGCGCGAGGGATTGCCGCTGCGGATGCTGGTGATCCTGGACGAGTTCACTCGGGAATGCCTGTCGATCGATGTGGCGCGACGCCTGACGAGCGACGATGTGCTCGAGCGTCTGGCGTGGCTGATGGCGACGCGCGGGGTGCCTGGGCATCTGCGCTCGGACAACGGCAGCGAATTCACGGCGACGGCCGTGCGTGAGTGGCTGGCCAGGGTGGGGGTCAGGACGCTGTACATCGAGCCAGGCAGCCCCTGGGAGAACGGGTACGTGGAGAGCTTCAACGGGAAGCTGCGGGACGAGCTCCTGAACGGCGAGCACTTCCACACGGTGCTGGAGGCTCGTATCCTGATCGAGCAATGGCGGCGGCGCTACAACGGGATCAGGCCGCACAGCGCGCTGGGGTACCGGCCTCCGGCGCCGGAATCGATCGCTGCCGGTCCTCCCTGCGCTGCGCTCCGGTCGGCCCGGCAGCGACTCCCAACGGTGCAGGAACTCTCATAGACTCTGGTACGCAAGGTGGGGGAAGGTCAATCTACAAGGA
This sequence comes from Phycisphaeraceae bacterium, assembly GCA_019636735.1. NCBI lineage: Bacteria > Pseudomonadati > Planctomycetota > Phycisphaerae > Phycisphaerales > Phycisphaeraceae > Phycisphaeraceae bacterium. Next base: position 2,716 of record JAHBWY010000017.1, on the reverse strand, counting down.
TGGCTTTAGGGGCAATCAATACATCAGCGGCTCTACGGTCAAGGCGGCGAGGGCAAATCAAGCGCGACTTGTAGGCGCCGGCAAAGCCGCTAAGATTGCTGGACCCGCGGGGGCGGCGGCAATCGCAGTGTACGACATATCCACTAGCGGGGGATCGCCGCGCAGCTTCGCTCGTGCAGGAGTGAGCGGAGCATTGACGGCTATCGCATTCATCCCCGTCGCGGGTCCGATCATCGCGGTGACTGGCGCTGGTCTGGACATGTTGGGCGCGTTCGACGGGTTCTACGAGATGTTTGAAGAGAACAGTGCATCCGAGGGCGCGCGGTCCGAGGAGTCGCAAGAAGTCGTTACGCCTTGTCCGTAGCGACCCCGCGCCTCCAAAGCACGCTATGAAACTAGTAGACTGGATCTTTGTAACGCTCTACGCCTTCCTCGAGCGCACGCCTCTCAGGGGGAGCGCGAAGGAAGCCGCAGCTATCTACACCGGGTATACGCTTTGGGTGCATGGATTCATGATCCTCTTCGGCATCAGCCGGATCGTGGGAGTGCCACCTTGGCCGAACTTGCCGATCGCGAAGCCGTTCGTCTTAGGAACGGTGTTCGGGATGTTTGTAGTTATGTTTTGGATCTACTGCTGGCGTGATCGAGGCGGCAAGGTGGCGACGATCGAGCGGTCCAGGCACGCGCCGATTGTTGGCATGCTGCTCTTTGTCGAAGCACACGCAGGGCCGGTTATCCTCTTTGTTGCCTGGAAGTGGTTCTGGTAGATCGAGTTATAGGAACAGCAGGGGGAGTGGGGCGTTGTCGGTGACATCGAGTCATTTGCCGAGAAGCGATGGGCGTGCCGATGTGGCAGATCCTCACCTTTCGGGCATGACCGCGTGTGCGATCCGTTCGATGGAACTCGCCCGAAAGTTCGCATTGTGTCCGGTTGTCAACTCGCGCGTAGACTTACCCACTGCCGAGCACCGAGATCTGACCCACCCCGGTCCGATCAGTCACCCTGCTGCCTCTCCGCATGGCTGGTGTCAGGATCTCCCAATCGATCCCCACAGCACGGTGGCGACCGATTGAGCGGTCCGACCGATGAAACTCTCGCGCGACATTTCGCATTCTGTCCGGTTCCCTCTACTTCCAGACCGAGCCGCAAGCGACTCGGCGAACCGGTAAACGATGAACGCCTCGGCCCAACGGTCGGGGCGTTCGGCTTTCGAACGCGAGGACTTCGCCGGTGTTTCGAATACTTGTCCCCCGCTCAGAAACTCACGGCGAGAGTCGCGCGCGACACGCGCCGACATCGTCAGCCAGCGTTCCGCCGTGAGAACTCGAAGACGATAACCAGAGACGCGCAACTGGTTATGGAAGCGGCAAGCATAACCCGTTGCGGCGCGACTTGGTGACGACTGGCGTGTTGTCGCTCGGCGCGGCCAGGAGCTCTCCAATGATCCCAAAGTGGGGTGCGGTGCCCTCGAGCGATTCGCTCGCATCTGCGAACAAGCGTGCAACTGCCTCGCGCCACCGCGTAGATATCCAGTAGGCGACTGCGGCTGACAGCCGCGGTCCTCGGAACCCTCGTGGCCCACCAAGGCCGGTCTTTCGTTCAAGCTCCATGCAGGAGTCCTCGATGTCACTGCGCGCAGGGATCACGACACAGCCCGCGTTTGTGCTGCTCACCGCCGAAGATCTGGCAGGCCAGCTCTCGTGCTCGCCGCGCCATGTGCGGCGCATGAGCGATCGCGGCGCGATGCCTGCGCCGGTCAGGGTTGGCCGACTGGTGCGATGGGACCGCGAGTCGATCGAGCGCTGGGTCGCATCAGGTTGCCCGGCCCGTTGTGGTCCGCATCGAACTTGATCTTGTCGGTCCCGTGCCGCTCACTGTCCGGCGTCGTCGACGATTCTTCATGAGTACCGTCTTCCGCAAAGCCTGGACCTCGCCACTCCCGCCCGGAGCGGAGGTCGTCACGGTCCGCGGAAGCCCGACCGCCCGCTGGAGACTCCGCAACGGCACACTTCGGACCGCCGAGGTGCTCACGGACGCGCGGGGCCGCGTCCGGATTCGAGGTCGCACGGCCGCGTTCGTCGCGAAGTACCGCGATGGCAGCGGCGTCTGGACGGAAGTCCCGACGGGGTGCAAGGACGAAACCGCGGCGCGGGCGGTGCTGGCCAATCTCGAGCGCCGGGCCGAATTGATCCGCGCGGGCGTGATCACAGCGGAGGAGGACGGCGCTTCGCGCCATGGCACGCGGCCGATCGAGGAGCACGTCGAAGCGTGGAAGGAACACCTTCGCTTGAAGGGGAGCTGCGATCACTGGCTCACGCAGGCGCCGCGGCGCGTGCGGCGGGTGTGCCAAGAAGCAGGAGCAGGACGGGGGATTCGGCGGCTTCGTGATCTCACGGTCGCGGCGGTCGAGCGCTGGCTGCGCGAGCGAGCAGACGAAGGACTCTCCGCAGGCACTCGAAACGGGTATCGCCGGGCGCTCGTCGCCTTCGGGAACTGGTGCGTGCGGAACGGCCGACTCGCATCGAGCCCGCTCGCGAAGGTGGCCACCGCCGACGATCGCGCCGATCGGCGCCGCACGCGCCGGGCGCTCACGGACGACGAGTTGATGCGCCTGCTCGACGCCGCGCGTCGCCGACCTCTCGCCGAGGCGCTCACGATCCAGAAGGGCAAGCGCCGCGGGCAGCAGGGGGCCAAGGTCTCTGACGCCGTCCGGGC
>JAHBWY010000016.1 GCA_019636735.1 Phycisphaeraceae bacterium | reverse complement strand
GACGGACCGCTCAATCGGTCGCCACCGAGGTGTGGGGATCGACTGGGAGATCCTGACTGTGGGCTTGTTCTCCTTGCGGTGACCGCCGATTACTCCACTCAACTCAATCCCATTTCGCGCGGACATTTCGGGGAGCGGGACAACCGTACACCTTGCGAAATGTCGCGCGCCAGTTTCATCGGCCGGACCGCTCACTCGGTCCGCTCCGGACCGGGTTCAGGAAGTAGGGAAGGGACCACTCGCCGCCGCGGCTATCTGCCTACACGCAGCAGCCATATCGTCCGGAACCGGTCCCGGGATCGCGAGCACCCTCCAACTCTGCACCACTCCGTCCCGGAGGATCGATTGAGACGCGGGCGCAACAGTACTGGACGGCATGGACGCCAGAAGGAGCGATAGCGCCTCCGCGCAATCCAGCTTTCCATGTAGTAGTGCTGTATCAATTGCAGCCCGATACCACTGAGGGTCGCCTGTTGCGGCACCAAGCGACAGCTGAATGACATATCTTCCGAATGTCCCCTCCTGTGCAATCGATAACGCCCTAAGGAATGACCGCACCGCCTCCTCAGATCGCCCTCCCTCCAATAGGAAGTCGCCGCGAAGCGCCTCCGCCTCTCGCAATTCATCAATGCTAGTAGCAGTTGAAAGAAACTGATCGATCTGACGCAGGCACGCCTCATGATCGCCACATCCGATGCGGGAGATCAAATCTGTTCGAATACTATCCCATCGAGCTCCGCCCATTCTCTCCTCCTAAACGGGGTTGCGTGATTCCGCTTCTCATCACCCGCAGGCCGAGCGTCTGAAAGCCCTGATTCGCAGTATAGCGGACCGGTTCCAAAGCTCAAGTGGTAGGAATCACCAGAGGCTTCATAGGGCCTATCCGTAAACAAGGACATAAGCGGTTGCGTGAGCCTATATCGATTACATGCGCGGGATGCGGGAAGCCCGGTCGACGACGAACCTTCCGACGAACCGGATTCGCACGGCCGGCGCTGGCCGCAAGCCTGCCGAACGCAAGGACCGACCGGCGCGATAAGGAAGAACCGAACATGACTATTGGGACACCTGAACAAATGAGCATGAACGGCACTGTATGCGGTTGATCGGCTCTCAAGTGAGTAATGATACGACGGCCTCGGGCTCCACCGGGCCGCTCGAAGCGACTCGGGAGGCCGTGCGGGGCCCTCGCCTACGCCCTTGCGAGGCTCAGACTCCGTCTCCAGTTGTAGGCCACCAGGTGCAACGCGAAGTCGAACGCGTTCCGTCGCAGGCCTCGATACCGCACTCGGCGGTAGCCCGTCCGTTTCATCCAGGCAAAGGGATGCTCGACCACGGCACGCAGCGAGGCCACGATCCGGTTGAAGACGCGAAGCTCCTTCGCGAGCTCCTTCTCTCCACGCTGCCGCTTGAACGCGATCACCGGCGTCACGCCGCGGGCCAGCAGCCTCCGCTCCCGCTCCTCGCTGCGGTACGCCGTGTCCGCCACGACCATGCTCGTCTCGTCCTCCGTCAGCTCGTCGATGAAGTTGCTGTCGTGCGGCGCCGCGTCGCTGAATCGGAAGTCCGTCACCAGACTCGAGCGGTCCGCGGCGATGTGACCCTTGAAGCCGAAGTGCGTCTGGCCCGACTTCTTCGTGAAGCTCGCCTCCGGGTCGCGCGTGCTCGTGCCGTCGTCCCGATGCGATCCGCGCGACTGCTCGATGATCGTGGCATCCACCAGCGTTCCTTCCTTCACCAGCAGCCCGCGCTTCTCGAGCTGCGCCAGCGTCGCGTCGAAGATCGTCCGATCGAGCCCCGCGTCGCGAAGCCTGCGCCGGAAGACCACGAAGGTCGTCTCGTCCGGCGTCGCGTCGGTCAGGCTCAGCCCGACGAAGCGACGGAACGAGAGGCGATCCTTCAGGCACTCCTCGAGCTGCGGGTCGCTCAGGTTGAACCACTTCGCGAGAAGCAGGGCGCGAAGCATCGTCTCCGGCTGCCACGCCGGACGGCCGACGCCGCGCTTCTCGCGGTACTCCGGCAGCTTCGCGATCGGCGCAACGAGTTCCTTCCACGACACCGACTTGTCGAGACGGTCGAGCAGCCTCGCCGTCCTCGGTCCTCCGAGGTCCGCCGTCATGCCGTCGACCAGACCGAACTCCGCGTTGACTCGCTGTGCCATCGTGATCCTCGCTGGTCGGCATCATCGCCGAACACGGGAACACTTCGCGGCCGAGCGGCTCACGGTTTTTTGAAAGGCCCGATTTCATCGAGATTGTTCAGAGGTCCCTATTGTTTATGGACAGACCCGAAGGTGGTCGCGTGTCCATACTCGGATGCATCATCGTGTGCCTGGAACATAGTTTGGAGGCATGATAATCGGACACTTCATGAAAGGCCACACCCCTCCCGTCAACATGCAAGTCCTGTAGCAATCAAAACAAGGCTTTTGCTGCCCGAAGTCAGGATTCGGCGATGGTTGATTCTGATTCATGTAACACAACTCGTAAAGGAACTTACAGTGTTTCGTCGCCCTAGAGTCGCCCCGATCGCCTCCCGGAGCCATTGGTGGTGCTGCGGGCGCCACGCGCGGGATGTTTCGCACTATCTCCTCGGAGTGCACAATCGCGTAAATCATGCAGCCGCACGCGACTAGTCCGAGCGTGCCGCTCACAGCGACACCTAAAGGGGTTATCTTCGCAGGGTTCTTTACGGCGACAAGCATGCATGCCCCTGCCATATGCGGCGCCACAATGCTCCCCTGCCGCGTGCATGTCACGACACATCCGCCACCCTGTCTCCCTTGGCCTGCATTGCATCCCGCCAAGCAGTTGGCATTCTCTACTGGATCAGGGAACCTTAAGCAGTAGACAAAGCAATTCGCGCCGCGCTGTCCATTCACACAGCCGACCATGCAGTTCGCGTATCCCTGAGGATCGATCTTTGGATCATACGCGCGTTTGCAGGTATCGTTGCACGGTCCCGTGTCGATACTTTGCCCTCCCGGCGCACTCGATTGCAGGCCGCGAGGATCGCTTCGTGCCAGCGGATTGCTTCGACCGAACTCTTCGAGGTTAAAGCCATCGACATAGCCGCTTGGATCCCTCTCCGCCCACCTCCCCAGCGGCGGGATGTAGGTTCGGTGCCTAACCAGATAGTCGCCCGTCGCCGGATTGAACACATACCCGTCCCAGCCGATCGCGTTGTCGGGGCCGCGCGCGCTAGCGATCGAAATCAGGCCTGACTGGAGAGCGCTCGCCGAAACACCGGCAATTGTCCGATCAGCGGAGGAGAGAGTGCCGTCGCGGTTGAGGTCTGCCTCGGCGCGGTAGAGGGCTGAGGAGATCGGCACCGAACTACCTCCATGCGCGACGATGATGTCTCCGATCAGTATCGAGTCAGCCGATCCGGAGTTTCCGTTGGCATCAACGTCACCCGGCCGATGATGCCGAGCCTGACCATAACTGTCGTAGCTCACGCGCTCGACCAAGGTGGCAATGCGATTCAGCACCGCCACGCTCGAGAACATCCCGTCCGTCATGTGGTACCAGGTGTTCTCCCCGGAATCCGCGTAGTCGCCGTCGTTGTTCAGGTCCGCGCGGTGCATCAGGCAGTCGTCAATGTACCGCAGGCCCCAGGCGTACTGCACGCGCTTGTCGAGTCCGGGATCACCCGAGTAATCCGCATCGACCCGCTCCTCGACGAGTTGCCAGCTTGCGTTGTAGGCGTAGGTCCGCTCTTCGTCGAGGCCGGCGCCGCTGCCGGGGGTGTCCTCGCGCTTGAGTGTGCGCCAGGTGAGCCCGTTGAACTCCTGCTCGAGCTTCGTGACGACGGTGGTTCCGTCGTCCACCTCGACCTTGACCAGGCGGTTCCACGCATCGTGCGTGTAGATCGTTGTGTTTCCACTGGTGACCGCGTCGGTGGCCATGTTCCCCGCGGCGTCGTAGCCGAGCGTGTGTTCGGGACCTGAGTTCGGGAGCGTGCGCGTGAGCAGTTCGTTCACGGCGTTGTGCGTGCGGGTTTCCGTCTCAGGCGCGGGTGGGCTTCCTGGGGCCCAGGATTGGAACTCGTTCCAGTTGCCGAGCAGATCGAGATCCCACGACTGCGTGCCGACTCCGTCCACAGGCGAGCCCGAGATGAGGTTCGCCCAGGTGTTCCGACGCGCCTTCTTCAGACGGTCGAGCCCGTCGTTCGTGTAGGTGTGGCTCCGGTTCCACAGGTTGCCCCTGCGGACATCGAGGACGGCCGTCCTGTTGCCGCGGTCGTCGTAGCCATATTGGAGGGCCACGATCTGCGGCTTCGTCGGCAGACTCGATGCGCTCGTCAACCCGCCGTCGGCCCAGGTCTGGAGCGCAAGCCGACCGAACTGGTCGAAGCCGGGATAGAAACCCTGCGTCTGCGTGGTGTATCCCACCGTGCGGCGCTTGCCGTCGAGCGAGAGCGTGAAGTCGAGCTGCACATCGGGTTGGTCGAGGTCGACCAGGATCGTCCGGCCCACGCCCACGAAGGCGTAGTTCACCATCGAGGTCTTCGTGCTGCTTGTCAGGTTGAACTTGAACTGGTTCACGCGGCTGATGCGGTCGTCCGTGCCGCCCGAGGTGCCGAAGGCGTATTCGAGCACTTCCGGGTCGTGGCCCGAGGAGTTCACCTTGCGAGGGTAGGCCAGTCCCTGCCCTTCATTCCACACTCTGGGCAGACACTCTGTCTCGCGCCACCAACAGGATACCCGCAATACGCGCACGCTGTCTCGACGACGACGACGATGTCTCCAATGACGACCAATCGACAGTACCACCAATCCAATGACGATCCAAAGGCTAACGGTCTTAAACAGGTTTACCATGGAACATCGCGTCGGGACAGTCAGAGGGAGCGCACGCGCTCCGAGTCCGAGTGCGATCCCCTCTTTGGTGCCGATCCTCACTCCATCCGTGACGATGTTGTACCTCGGACCGCCGCCACCAGTGGCCTCATCTCTGATTTCACTCATCATCCACGGGAATGGCCAGCCAAATCCAACAACTGTGACCTGCGATGTGAACTTCCGAGACTCGCTGGCCAGAGCCTTCAGGTGAGCTACTGGCAGTAGCTCATCCACTGCCGTTCGATCTAACAAGCGATGAGGCCATCCGTTCATTGCAACCTGCATCCGAGATAGTCCAGGAAACCCAGCGGGGCAATCCAGACAGTCTCGACACTCCCAGCTGCACAGTGTTACAAATGACCATGCGAGCCCAGAGCGCGACCTCCACGCGCGCTGCGTGTCGACCCGCCCCTCGTTGGGCACACCGGCGCACCGCCCCTGCAACACAACACCGCACAACATTGTTACTAGAGTCACTAGCAGCGCGGACCCCACCGCCTTTAGCAGCAACACACTACAGGTCTCAACGCCTTTCACTAGCACACGGGACTCCTGCTCGACATCGGCTCCTAGTGCTTATGACACAGTGGGACAGAGCCGGAGTACTGCCTGTTAACACCCATGCTCGGCGCTGGAGGCGGTCGCTGAGCGACACATTTGGCGGTGTTAGCTGCCTCAAACTCCTGAAGGAGCCGACGCAACTCCGCGATGTTGATCTTGCACAGTCCGCAACGACCGAAAGGCTCTCCGGAGCACGCCTTGCAGTTGCTCGCATCTCCACCACATCGTGCGTCGAGGCAGGCCAAAGCGCACTTTGCCAACTCGGCCTCAGAGCACTCTCGCGAACTCCCATGTCTCCAGATTGGCGCCCCATCAAGGCACCCCAGGATGTTCACGCAGTGCGTTGGTTCGCATGACGCAACGCAACTATAGACGATCCGAAACGCCGGCGACCACCTTTCGCCCGCAGTCGCCGTGATGTTTGACACATTAATGCAGTACACAACACCGCGATGACAGCATCGCGTCTTCCCGTAGGCGCTCTGATTGCCGCCCGCAAACGCGTCCTGACAGCACTCGCGGATCTGCGTCTCAGAGGGTGCGTGGCGCGAGCCCGGGCAAGCTCTACCGAGAATCTCTGCCAGACCAGTTGCATCCAGCCCATTGCTTGGGCGACTGCCGACATACTGGTAAAGGCTCGCGCCATCCACATACCCCGCCGGATCCCTCTCCCCCCACCTCCCCAGCGTCGGGATGTAGGTGCGGTGCCTGACCAGGTAATCCCCCGTCGCCGGATTGAACACATACCCGTCCCAGCCGATCGAGTTGTCGGGGCCGCCGGTGCCGGCGTTGGAAATCAGCGCTGCCGCGAGCGCGCTGGCCGACACTCCCGCGAGCGTGCGATCGCTTGAGTTGATCGTGCCGTCGCGGTTCAGGTCCGCCTCGGCGCGGTAGAGACTCGAGGTGATCGGCACGGGAGTGCCGCCGTTGGCGACGATGATGGTGCCGACGAGCGCCGAGTCGGTGAACCCCGAGTTCCCGTCGCCGTTCACATCGCCCGGGCGGTGGTGCCTCGCCTGGCCGTAGCTGTCGTAGCTCACGCGCTCGACCAAGGTGGCAGCTCGACTCAGCACCGCCACCGTCGAGAACATCCCGTCCGTCATGTGGTACCAGGTGTTCTCGTTCGAGTCGGTGTAGTCGCCGTCGTTGTTCAGGTCCGCGCGGTGCATCAGGCAGTCGTCAATGTACCGCAGGCCCCAGACATACTGCACGCGCTTGTCGAGCCCCGTAACCCATTGATGTGCGAGCCAGTGACGGCCTTGGCCCGCGTAGTTCGCCGTCAATCCCTTGGAGGGCTGGATGGACGCTCGCCGTCGGCCAGTTCCCTATAGGAGTGCGATGTGCGCCGCATCCGCAAAGCGAGTTCCGTATCAAGAGTGTCCAGACGGCAGGCAATCAGATCTAGGCTGGTCGCCACTCTTGCCGCGCACGGCCTCATCTGGCGCACTCCGAGGTCGTTTAAGCGGAACTCGCAAATGGAGTGATAAATCCTTAGCTCCTCAGCATCTCCGGTGGTGGTTATGTAGCCGATCATGGCATCGACATAATAGCAAAACGCCACGGGACCCATCCACATATAGTCCTCTTGGTAGCGGAGGAAGTTGTCCTCCAGCATCCCAGCTGCTTCCTGAATCGACTTGCGGAGGAGGTGGCGGCAAGCTCTTTGTTCATCGAGATCTCCATACACCACAAAATCAGCTGCCGTAGGTAGCTCATGGCACATCTCTTTCTGCCCTCAGTCGCACTCCCCACAAAGCTCGATTACCTTTGCCGCACAGATTGCCAGTGCGATGACTTTAGTTCGTAGTTGTTCCCTATGCCCTCCTTCGGCCTTGAGCGAGCCTCGGTCAAGACTGATCTGCAGCACATAATCGCACCGCTTCGCCAAGTATCGTTGCCGTAATGCGACTTCTGCAGCGAAACACGCCCATCTCTCGTTAGCCTCTGCGCAGCTTGTTGCGCTCTTGCAGCTTCTGCAATCCAGAGTGTCGTACGATCGCCAGATCGCCTCGCACTCTGCTCGCCACTTCTGAATGCGTTTGCGCTGGTACTCCGCGATACGCTTGGAGTCACGCTTCGCCGCAAGCTCTCCCAACTTCTTCCCAACCACCTGGCCACCTTTGACGGCTACAGGCTTGAGCTTCTTGTAGAGTGCAGGTATGAGCCTCCACCACGCGCTGCCTGTGGGGTCTAGGCCACTCAGCGCTTCACTGCCGCCGTACTGATACAAGTTGCTGCCGTCACCATACCTCGACTCTGGGTGCATGCTGAGCAAATCCATAGTATCCGCCCATAACGCGTCCGTTTCGGCAACGCGATAGCCGGGCGTGCCGCTGTTTGTGCTGCTATGAAGTAGTTCACCCATTGGATTCGAAACGATTGTGCCAACCGGATCCCTCTCCACCCACCTCCCCAGCGTCGGCCTGTATGTCCTGTGCCGAACGAGGTAATCCCCCGTCGCCGGATTGAACACATACCCGTCCCAGCCGATCGAGTTGTCGGGGCCGCCGGTGCCTGAGTTCGAGATCAAGCCGCTTGCGAGCGCGCTGGCCGACACTCCCGCGAGCGTGCGATCGCTTGAGTTGATCGTGCCGTCGCGGTTCAGGTCCGCCTCGGCGCGGTAGAGACTCGAGGTGATCGGCACGGGAGTGCCGCCGTTGGCGACGATGATGGTGCCGACGAGCGCCGAGTCGGTGAACCCCGAGTTCCCGTCGCCGTTCACATCGCCCGGGCGGTGGTGCCTCGCCTGGCCGTAGCTGTCGTAGCTCACGCGTTCGACCAAGGTGGCAGTGCGATTCAGCACCGCCACCGTCGAGAACATCCCGTCCGTCATGTGGTACCAGGTGTTCTCGTTCGAGTCGGTGTAGTCACCGTCGTTGTTCAGGTCCGCGCGGTGCATCAGGCAGTCGTCAATGTACCGCAGGCCCCAGACATACTGCACGCGCTTGTTCAGGCCGGGACTCGAGATGTACTCCTTGTCCACCCGCTCCTCGAGAAGCTGCCAGTTGGCCGAGTAGGTGTAGGTCCGCACTTCATCGAGGCCGCTCACCATCCGGTCAGGACTTGCGCGCGACTCTTCGCCGAGGCAATAGCCCCCTCCGCCCTCCGGGTTATGTCTCGCGAGACTTTGAGCACTTTCGGGGCTCTCCATAACCGGATAGGCGCGACTTGCGTGTCTCTCGACGGCCACGCGGACCAGTCTACCCAGCACCCCCCCGCCGCAACACCTTGCGAATCCACGCGATAGAACGGCGAACGCCTCGACCGTCGGGCCGAGGCGTTCATCGTTTACCGGATCGCCGAGTCGCTTGCGGCTCGGTCTGGAAGTAGAGGAAAGCCGACAGAATGCGAAATGTCGCGCGCCAGTTTCATCGATCGGCCCGCTCAATCGGTCGCCACCGTGCGGTGGGGATCGATTGGGAGGTCCTGACAGCAAGGGGTGAATGGGGCGCGGGGTGACAGAACGGACCCGACATGGACGCCGAAGCCCGGCTCGGTCAAGTGCGACGCGCTTGACCTGACGCCGACCGAAACACGCACGAAACTTGTTGCTCGCCGTGTCCATCGCGCGACTTTGCGGCATGAAGAGTCCTACTTCAACATCCTGTTAGTCCTCCACACTCAGGACACGAGACCAATCCACGGTGATCATAACCGCACTCCGTGCAGCGACCCCGGATTCGGCGCCGGTGAATCACTCCAAACCTGCACACGGTCAGCAAACCAAAGACAAGTCCACCAAAGAAACCGATGTTACCCACGAGGCCAGGCCAGATTGGTTGCAATGGCAGCGTGCCCGGACTAGTGGTCAGCGCATCTGGATCAGCTTGCGAGCTCCAGGCGTCCCTGCTAAAAACAAGCCCTATCATCGGGCCGGACCAATTGGTCGATGACGATCCATCGTTCTTCCACACAGCGCTGAGGGCACGAAGGGGCCAGCCGGAGGCAAGTACCAAGAGCTGCGCTCGAGGAGTGGAGCGCGAGACCACACGCGGTTCGAGGTGGGCTGTAGCGCCGGGTCCACCAACCTCGCTATGTTCGCTCCGCTGATGGTGCATCGCCGCGAGCGCAGGATTGAACGTGAGCAGCACCCTGTTCCACTCCGCCCAAGTCGACTCGTAGCGATCGCGAGTCCAGAGAATGTCCGATGGCTGCGAGTCCCATGCAACGACCCCAGATGTAAGTTGATAGGTGCCCCACCTGGGATCTGACCAAACAGCACCGCCCCAAGCAACTGCGACTGTGATCGCAATCCCAAAAGTCACCGCAACCACGGCACGCAACACAAGTCTCGTGATCTGCACTCGACGCCTCTCTACGGTCTTTGACACATCAGGCACATGTTACTACAAACAAACTTGGGCGCCTTCAGAAGTACCATACACATGGCGCGCTCGACCGGGTCAGGGATCGCACTACAGAAAGCCCCAAGATTTCCACCGCTAGCGCATGCGTTCAGGCAAGCTGCCCGGCTACAATTACTCTTGAAGTAAGAGAACCCTACCGACTTTACAAAGGGGCCCTTGGAAGCTGGACAGCCGTTCCAGCCAAAACCGGACCAAGGGCCTGCGATGCGATCGGAAGTCTCAAACCGAAATGGCTGTGGAATGTCCATGCATCCGTCACAACCGCCGGCGGCATCTTGGCGCGTGGGCCCTCCAGCCGGATTGGACTCTGTGCACGAGTAGATGCAGTCGGTGTGATTGCGGTACGGATAGGTGTTGTCAACATTCACGACCCGGATCAAGACGCAAGTAAATGTGATATCACAGTACAGTCCCTCTGGATCGATAGCCGTTATCGGTTTGGAGTTGCAGTATTGGACGAGAGACGAAGAATCCACATACCCCGCCGGATCCCTTTCCGCCCACCTCCCCAGCATCGGCATGTAGGTGCGGTGCCTGACCAGATAGTCCCCCGTCGCCGGATTGAACACATACCCGTCCCAGCCGATCGAGTTGTCGGGGCCGCCGGTGCCTGAGTTCGAGATCAAGCCGCTTGCGAGCGCGCTGGCCGACACTCCCGCGAGCGTGCGATCGCTTGAGTTGATCGTGCCGTCGCGGTTCAGGTCCGCCTCGGCGCGGTAGAGACTCGAGGTGATCGGCACGGGAGTGCCGCCGTTGGCGACGATGATGGTGCCGACGAGCGCCGAGTCGGTGAACCCCGAGCTCCCGTCGCCGTTCACATCGCCTGGGCGATGGTGACGCGCCTGGCCGTAGCTGTCGTAGCTCACGCGCTCGACCAAGGTGGCAATGCGATTCAGCACCGCCACGCTCGAGAACATCCCGTCCGTCATGTGGTACCAGGTGTTCTCGTTCGAGTCGGTGTAGTCGCCGTCGTTGTTCAGGTCCGCGCGGTGCATCAGGCAGTCGTCAATGTACCGCAGGCCCCAGACATACTGCACGCGCTTGTTCAGGCCGGGACTCGAGATGTACTCCTTGTCCACCCGCTCCTCGAGAAGCTGCCAGCTTGCGGAATAGGCGAAGACGCGCTCCTCGTCCAGAGTGCCGTCAAGATTGGTGTCCTCGCGCTTGAGCGTGCGCCAAGTCAAGCCGTTGAACTCCTGCTCGAGCTTCGTGACGACGGTGGTTCCGTCGTCCACCTCGACCTTGACCAGGCGGTTCCACGCATCGTGCGTGTAGATCGTTGTGTTTCCACTGGTGACCGCGTCGGTGGCCATGTTCCCCGCGGCGTCGTAGCCGAGCGTGTGTTCGGGACCTGAGTTCGGGAGCGTGCGCGTGAGCAGTTCGTTCACGGCGTTGTGCGTGCGGGTTTCCGTCTCAGGCGCGGGTGGGCTTCCTGGGGCCCAGGATTGGAACTCGTTCCAGTTGCCGAGCAGATCGAGATCCCACGACTGCGTGCCGACTCCGTCCACAGGCGAGCCCGAGATGAGGTTCGCCCAGGTGTTCCGACGCGCCTTCTTCAGACGGTCGAGCCCGTCGTTCGTGTAGGTGTGGCTCCGGTTCCACAGGTTGCCCCTGCGGACATCGAGGACGGCCGTCCTGTTGCCGCGGTCGTCGTAGCCATATTGGAGGGCCACGATCTGCGGCTTCGTCGGCAGACTCGATGCGCTCGTCAACCCGCCGTCGGCCCAGGTCTGGAGCGCAAGCCGACCGAACTGGTCGAAGCCGGGATAGAAACCCTGCGTCTGCGTGGTGTATCCCACCGTGCGGCGCTTGCCGTCGAGCGAGAGCGTGAAGTCGAGCTGCACATCGGGTTGGTCGAGGTCGACCAGGATCGTCCGGCCCACGCCCACGAAGGCGTAGTTCACCATCGAGGTGTTCGTGCTGCTTGTCAGGTTGAACTTGAACTGGTTCACGCGGCTGATGCGGTCGTCCGTGCCGCCCGAGGTGCCGAAGGCGTATTCGAGCACTTCCGGGTCGTGGCCCGAGGAGTTCACCTTGCGAGGATAGGCCAGTCCCGTCTGGCGGGAGAAGTTGCCGGTCGAGCTTGAACCGATCTCTGCGTTGGCATACTCGTAGCCCACGAGCCGCGTGTCGCCGGTCGGCAGGCCGCCGCCGTCGTAGGAGACGGCGCCCTTGGAGTGCTGATAGACCTTCTCGACCTGGCCGAGCGGGGTGTAGCCGAACTCGACCTCGTTCCGAACAGTTGGTCCTGCCGACTCGAGCGAGGTGACCTTCGAGAGTCGGCCGGCGGAGTCGAAGCTCAGGTCGATCCGGTCGATCGTGGCATCGATGTTCGAGGCGGTCGCGGTCGCGGTGTCGCGCGTCATGCGGCCGAGCGCGTCACGCTCGTACTCGTGCAGCGTCTCGTTCTGGTCGACCATGGCGGTCATCTCGGCTTGGCGGTTGTAACCGTAGTAGACCGATCTCGTGGCCTCGGTCGTGCTGCCCTGGCCGGGCGGATAGATGATTTGAAGGAGCAGGTCGTTCGAGTAGATTGCGGACGAGAACGGGTCCGGCCCGGGCGAGACTCCGTAGACGTAGCGCGTGACCTGATCTTGCCCGTTGCCGGTGCCCACGTTCGCCATCGCGGTCAGCTTCACGAGCTGACCGATCCCGTTGTGGACGTAGGTGGTGACGCGGTCCGCGTCGTTGGCCCCGTTGGCGCCAGCGACCGTCCAAGTCTCGTTGAGGCCGTCCCAAGCGAGCGTCACTGGATCGCCGACCTCGTTCTCGATCGTCGCGATGGTGCGGCCGAGTGCATCAACGATCGTTCGGTCGACGCGTCCGCCGGGGCGCACGGTCGTCGTGCCGAGCCCTCGCTCGTCGTAGATCGTCTGTGTGACGAGTGCGTTGGCGCCGTTTGATGGTGGACTTCCTTGCGTGATTGTGGGATCAGCAGTGTCGCTCACGAACTGGTGGTTCGTCGTGTCGTTCGTGCCGTAGTCGACGGAATGCGTGACCCGCGCGGCGATGTCATAGAAGAGTCCCCGGAAACTGGTCACCGCCGTGGAAGAGCCGAGGGCCCCGGTCGCGCTCGCGTCGTGCAGCCGCTCGCGATGGCGGACCAAGTCGAGCAGGCCCTTCCGGGCACCGCCCGAAGAGATGTAGCGGTACTCGGTCTGTTCGAGGACCGCGTCGTCGGTGAGAACTGACGCACGCGTTGAATCGCTCCAGACGTCAGCGTGGCTCCCAGTTCCGGGGGACGAATCATCCCCGCGGTCGGTGACGAACTCGACGACGGGACGCCCCAATCCGTCGAAGGTGGTCTTCCTTCCGGGTGAGTTCGGGGCCCAGACGCCGACCGTGCGGCCGACCTCGTCATACCACTGGTTCGTCGAGAGGAACGCCTGGCCGGCGTCGTCCTCGGTCGGGTCGATCGCCACCTCGCTCCGCGCGACGAGCCCGCGCTGCGTGTAGGTGATCCGCTGGAGCGAGACGCGCGTGGCATCGGCGCCGTCGAAGCTCGAGGGCACGCTTCCGGGGAGCGTGGAGAAGCTCGCCGACGCGACGACGCGGTCAAGGTTGTCATAGAGCTGCGCCGAGTGCGGAGCGAGCGGGCTCTCCGTCAACACCAGGCGATCGCGCCAGTCGTAGGTGAACTCCGTTACGCGCGTTGTCGACTCGTCGACGTGCTCAGTCGCCGACGTCAACAAACCGTTGCCGACCCCGCCGGAGTCGTATTCCTGTTCCGCGACGGTCGACATCGTCCCCCCAAGGGGGGCATGCGTCGTCGAGTGTGCGAGTCCGACCTCGGTCAGGGTGATTCTGCCGAAGGCGTCAAACGTTCGACGCGTCAAAGTGCCAACCGCGTTCACGGACGTCTTGAAGCGACCGAGCGAGTCATAGGTGAACCAGCTCGTTGCCCTCCCGCTATCCGGGCCCGCACTTGACGGAGCGTTCCACTCCGTCGTGCTTTTGAGCTGGCCCGAGACGCTTCGTGTCGTACTTGATCGCGCGAGCAAGAGCTCGGGAGTGGTGTTGACTTGGTAGTCAACCACCACCTGCGGCCATGGTTCCTCGCCCGTCCCAGTGGTGTACTCGCCCGTGATGTTGCAAGCCCATGATGCGATCGCGGCCCCTCCGGCGTCCACCCACGTGATGGACACGGGACCCGCATGGTCATCCTCACCAAGCTCCGGAGGAAGGGAGACGATCGCGAGGTATTCGAGCCCCGGGTGATCGCCGCACTCGCGCAGTTCACGTCGGACGAAGCTCGTCACGCCCGCAGACGACACTTGCTTCTGAACCCGGCCGAGGAGGTCGTACGCAGTCGTGGTCGTCAGCGATCCGCCGGAACCGTTCAGTCCTGAGAAGCTGCCGGTGAGGCCCGTCGTCGATGGGAACGACCCGCCGGGTGCCGCGTTCCGCTCGACCAGCGTCACTCGGTTACTTCCGGGGGCGAACTCGCGGCGCGTCAACGCTCCGTCCGCGGCGCGGCTCCAGACGTTGCGGCCCTCAGCGTCAAAGAACTCGTGCGCATAGACGGAATCGGTGGACGGTCCGTTGAAGTCTGCGCCCGCGACGGCTCATTCAGACTTCTCCAGCCCGAAGAACCGGAACCCGTTCAGGTGCGAGCCGGTGATCGCCTTGGCAACCGCCGAGAGCGATGAGTAGCGCACGCCGTCCCATTCGAAGCCTTCGGGCAGCACGTTCACCACGATCCGGCGGTCCTTGTAGTCGCGGACGATGGCGGTCCCGGGTCGTGGAAGCCGGGGGTCGTGCGAGGCCGGAAGGTCGCGATCGGATGGCGCCCGGCGCGCCTGGGCGGCTTGGAATGAGGTCGCTTCGCCCTTCCGGGTCGGGAGCCGGGGCCGGGGCGGCGTCACGCGAACGTCGGCGTCGTTCGCCAGCTCCTCTGCGCGCAGCAGCGCGCGCTCCGAGAGACCGCCTTCGGCGTTCGCCTGGATGCGCCACGCGATCCTGCGGATCAGGTACTGCCGGTGACGGCTTCGTGCCTGCTCGCCGAAGA
>JAHBWY010000015.1 GCA_019636735.1 Phycisphaeraceae bacterium | reverse complement strand
GAGCCACGAACCCATGGTGTGCATGACCGCGGGCGAAACATGGTTCTCGCTGGCGATGAGTTCCAGCGTCTCGGCCTGCCGGGTGGCCTCGAGCGTCATCGCCTCGGCGATCTCGGGATCACTCGCCGAGAGAAGCTCCATGAGCATGCGGGAGAGGTCGTCCAGCGCGCCCGGAACGGGCGCGCGCGATGGAGGAGAGCCCGAGAGCGTGGTCATGCCTTCATCGTAGCCGCGGAGAGGCCGCCGATCAGGTCATCCCGACCACCCGCATCACCACGGAGGCCTGCACGATCACCATGATCAACAGGCTGGCCAGCACTCCCACCACCGTGACCGACGCCGCCACTGCACGAGGCCGCTCGAGCTTCATGAAGTGCCGGGCCACGGCGAGCCACCAGATGAAGAGAACCAGTGGAAAGGCGCGGATCACCCAGATCTGAGAGTCGTGCCATTGGCCATACTCCCATCTCCCGGCAAGGATGCACCAAGCGTCTGGAGTGGGATCGGCACTGATCTGCGCCACGAAGAGCGCGATGGTCACGGCGATCACGACACCGAGCGCATAGATGCCTGCTCGCAGAATGTGCGACCAGCGGACCTTGGCTCGCCGTCGAACGACCGGGAGCACGATGAAGGTGGCCACGGAGACGGCCAGCGCCATCAGCATCAGGACGAGCGAGCCTGGACTTGAGGTCCAGACGAAACGAATCACATCCCGAGGGGGCGGCAGGTTCGAGCGCGGATAGAGCACCATGCCCGGCGGTCGTTGCCCATTCAGGGGTCGAGCGCCGAGGTTCCGGGGCGTGGGTGTCCCCCATTGAGGGATGATCGAATGCAGCGTCGTTTCGATCTTCTGCCCTGACCATGGCATGAGCACGATGGCGGTCATTGCCACAAGATCACCGAAGTGGTCGCGTGGAGGTGCGGCCAACCGAACGCGGTTCATCAGGAGTGCACCCGTGAGTGTGCTGGCGACGAAGAGAATGATCGCGAGGAACAGCGGATAGAGAAGAATCTTCCGTTGGACCGGCATCGACATGCGGATCTCGCGCCAGAAGCGCCAAGGCCGTAGCGAGTGAATCAATGTGCGAAGGGTCCGGAACCACTGGCCGTCGCTGTTCTCGAAAGACCAGCGCGGTAGTGAGTCGGCGGTAAAGACTCGCCTCCACTCGAGCTCGAGGCCGCACTCCGGACATGGGCTCGAGAGAGGACAGGCGTTCTGCCAATGGTCCACGGTGCCGCGAAGGTCGTAGCCGCAGCGGTAGCAACGCACGAGATCCAGCGTACAAACCCCGCATGATGGGTCGGGCTGCGGGTTCTCCCTTGCGGATGGCCCACGACCTGTGTCACCATGAGTCCATGCCCAATTCTGGACATCAACCCATTCAGACACGCTTCGGACCTCTCTCGGCATGGGTCGAAGGCGATGGCTCGCTCCGCGTCGAGTGGGGACGCGGCCCCGAATCAACCGCCGCCGTGCGAACCCTGCCTCGAGACCTCATGTCGCGCCTGGCTCGTGCGGCTGACGGGAAGCCCGCCGCGTTCAGCGATGTTCCCATCCCTGATGGGACGCCATTTCAGCGGAAGTGCTGGATGATCGCGAAGCGCATCCCGCGCGGCGCGACGCTCACCTACGGCGAAGTCGCCCGACGCGCCGGTGCCCCCGGGGCCGCCCGCGCCGTCGGCCAGGCGATGCGACGGAATCCGACGCCGCTCGTCGTGCCGTGTCATCGGGTCGTCGCGAGTTCGGGGCTGGGCGGCTACTCCGGCACAGATCGAGGCACTGACCCGCGCTGCCGATGCAAGGCGGAGCTGCTTCGGCTCGAGGGCGCGACGGCCGCGCACGGCTGATCGCGCCGGCCTCTGATCTCACCGGCCGTTGATCGCGCAGGCTGCAGACCGCGTCGGCCGCTGATCGTTCCGGTCGTTGATCGCCCCGGCTGCTGCTCGCCCCGTGGATAGATCACGCAGGCCGTTGCAAGCCCGGTCCCCCACTTTGCCGAGACGGTTCCGGAGTGTTCCCATTAGAGTGGGCGCATGCTGCATCGCCACTTGCGCGCCGTCACATGGTCGCTCTTGACCATGCTCCTCATTCTCGCCGCTCCTGCGCCGGTCGAGGCGGCGCCTCCCGCCGGATTCACGGTCGTCCCGATCGGCGGTTCGTGGAACGAGCTGGCGGGTGTCACCTTCCTCGACGACGGGCGAACGATCGCGTGGGAGCGCGGCGGTCGTCTGTGGATGATCGACGCCAATGGCAACAAGGCACCATCCCCCATGCTCGACCTCTCCGAGGAGGTCGGGGCGTGGCGCGACCATGGTCTTCTCGGCGTCGCCCTTCATCCGAACTTCCTGAACAATGGGCGGATTTATCTGCTCTATGTGGTCGATCGACATCACCTCCTGAACTTCGGGACGCCGCAGTACAACCCGAACTCGAACGCCTATTTCGCGGCTTCCATCGGTCGGATCACCAGGTACACGGCGACGGCTGCCAGCAACTTCACGCAGGTCGATCCTGACTCGCGGCTGGTGCTGCTCGGCGAGTCAATCACGACGGGAATCCCCATCGTCCACCAGAGCCACGGTGTGGGCACGATTCTCTTCGGCGTCGATGGCACGCTCCTTGTCTCGGTCGGCGACAGCGCGAGCTACGAAAGCAACGACTTCGGCGGTCAGGTCTCCGGCGGCTATGTCAACCAGGCGCTCGCCGATGGCATCCTGACGGCCAAGGAGAATGTCGGCGCGTTCCGGTCGCAGCTCGTCGACTCACTCTGCGGCAAGATCCTGCGCCTCAACCCGGAGACCGGCGACGGAGTGCCGAGCAATCCCTTCTTCGACCCCTCGGCTCCACGCGCACCGCGAAGCCGCGTCTTCGCCCTTGGCCTGCGCAACCCCTTCCGCATGGAACTCATCCCTGGTACCGGAAGCCACAACCCAGCCGTCGGATTGCCGGGAACGCTCCTCATCGGCGATGTGGGATGGAATGTCCGTGAGGAGATCAACCTATGCGACGCGCCGGCACAGAACTTCGGCTGGCCCATCTTCGAAGGCCTTGAGTACCTGAACGCGTACGCGACCAATGGTGCCTTCAACCTCGATGCGCCGAACAACTTCTTCAATCCGCTCGGCACGCCCCCCTGCTCCCAACCGTTCTTCCCCTTCCGCGAACTGCTCCTGCATGACACCATGGAGCACGATCCGCTCTTCGTGAACGGCTGCGGTCTGTATCAGGCTGAGCATGCGACCCTCTCGGGAGCGATCGTCGTCACCGATGTTCCGGGCTTCACCGGCAACGGGTATGTCGACTACCAGAATCCCTCGAACGACTTTATCGAGTGGAAGGCGACGATTCCGGCGACCGGACCCTTCACGCTGCACTTCCGCTACGCGCTCGGCGCCGCAGGCAATCGACCACTTCGGGTCACCGTCGACGGAGTCGAAGTCGCGGCGGCACTCGACTTTCCGTCGACGGGGAGCTGGACTCGGAACGAGTGGTCCACGCTGACGGTGAACCTCACGGCTGGCGTGCGACGCATCCGCGCCACGGCGATCGGGCAGAGCGGCCCCAACATCGACGCCTTGGCGGTCACGGCTCCCGGTGGCTCGCCACCCGCCATCGACGGCTCGATTCCGCGCTTCGTGCACCGACGCCCCGCCCTCGACTTCGTGCATGGCCCTGCACAGGCCCATGTGCCGGGCTTCAACGGCACCGTGCCCGTGGCACTTCTCGTCGGGTCGCCCGGCTCCGGAGTGGTCGGCGCTCCCTTCTCGGGGTTCTGCGCGATCGGAGGAAGCCGCGTCGAGCCGGGACCGTGGCCGGCGGCGTGGCATGGGACTCATCTCTTCGCCGACTTCGCCTCGCTGTTCATCCGAGGCGTGAAGCTCGATGCAGACGGCAGGGTCACCGAGGTGCAGGTGTTCGATCCATCGGCGGGCCCCGTGGTCATGGCGCGCTACAACCCGATCAACCACTCGCTGTGGGTGGTGCGCTGGGGTAATCAGCTCGTGCGAATCCAGTACGCCCCCGGCACCAACCAGCCGCCGATCGCCGTGGCGCAGGCGTCGCCTTCGTATGGACCATCGCCGCTCCTCGTGACGCTTGACGCGAGCGCCAGCAGCGATCCCGAGGGCTCGGCGCTCACCTTCACATGGAGCCTCCCCGACGGCTCGCGCCCGCTCGAAGGGCCCGTGGTCCAGCACCTCTTCACGGGCGACGGCCCGACGCGCCACGAGGTCCATCTCACGGTGCGCGACACCGCGGGGCTTGAGACCTCGCTCATCGTGCCGGTGTGGACCGACAACACGCCACCAATGGTGCACATCACAAGCGTGCACGATGGCGATCTCTACTCCATGGAATCAAAGACGATTCTTCCGCTGATCGCATCGATCTCCGACGCCGAACATCGGGACCTGAGCTGCGCCTGGGTCACCACGCTCTACCACAACACGCACAATCATCCCGAGCCCGCCGATCCCGAGTGCACGACCTCGACCGTCATCACGCCGCTCGGCTGCGGCGATGAGCTCTACTTCTATGGCATCACGCTGACGGTGACCGACCCGCTCGGCCTGGCCACGACCAAGTCCCTGTTCATTTATCCCGATTGCAAGGGCGTCCTCCTCTGTCCCGCTGACCTCAACGGAAATGGTGTCGTTGATGGCGCCGATCTCGCCGTCGTTCTAGGTCTTTGGGGCACGACCGGCGAGGGATTGATCGCCGACCTCAATCACGACCATCTCGTCGACGGAAACGATCTTGCTGTTGTCCTCGGATCGTGGGGCGAGTGCCCGTAACCAGCGAAGTTCTCACCCATTGGTCGTGCACGAGACCTGCCCGCGGTTGACAGCGCGCCGACATTCTTCGCGCACTTTCATGCAATGCTCTTGTTCAGATCCGGCTTTCGGATTAGCTTCGCAGCATGGGTGGGAAGAAGTCTCGGGCTCCAAGGCCCCACGGGGGTCGCTGGGGGATCCTTTCTCGCAACATTGACTTGCACCTCGACCGCGGTCGCCGTGCATGCCGCGGACTCGTTGTGTCGAGTCTGCTGGCGACATGTCTGCCGGCACCTGGTGCAGTGGCCGATTCCTCGCTTCCGCCGGGATTCGTCGCGCAAACCGTCGGTTCGGGGTGGTACGGCCTCGTCGGCGTCAACTTCCTTCCCGATGGCCGCTCGCTCGCCTGGGATTACCTCGGCCGCGTGTGGATGATCAACGCCGATGGCTCGAAGCAGGTGCAACCGGTGCTGAACCTCATCCAGGAGGTCGGCGCGTGGCGCGATCACGGCATGCTGGGCATGGCCATTGATCCCCACTTCATGGACAACGGCCACATCTACCTGCTGTATGTGGTTGATCGGCACCACCTCCTGCACTTCGGTACGCCGGAGTATCTGCCCAACGCCAATCACTACTACTCCGCGACCATTGGTCGCCTGACCCGCTACACGCTGAAGAAGGAAAGCAACTTCACCGAGGCCGATCCCGCTTCCCGTGTCGTGCTCCTGGGCGAGTCGATCGAGACGGGAGTTCCAATCGTGCATCAGAGCCACGGCGTCGGAACACTGCTGTTCGGAGAAGATGGTTCGCTCCTCGTCTCGACCGGCGACAACTCCAGCTACGCGACGACCGATGTTGGCGGCCAGGTTGACTTCGGCTATGTCGAACAGGCTCTCAAGGAGGGCATTCTGAAGCCCTTCGAAGATGTGGGCAGCTTCCGTTCGCAGCTTCTCGACTCGCTCTGCGGCAAGGTGCTTCGACTCGATCCCGCAACTGGCGATGGACTGCCGAGCAATCCCTTCTTCGATCCCGAAGCGCCACGCTCGGCGCGGAGCCGTGTCTGGGCACTGGGACTCCGCAATCCATTCCGCGTGGAGCTCCTCCCGGAAACCGGCGCCAAGACCTGCACCTGCCGCCAGGGCAAGACCTGCGAACCGGGCTCCGGCCAACCGGGCACGCTTCTGATCGGCGAGGTCGGCTGGACCGCGCGCGAGGAGTACAACCTCTGCGATGCGCCGGGACTCAACTTCGGGTGGCCGCTCTTCGAGGGCATGGAGTGGCACGCCGGATACGCGAAGGCCGCCATCGAACATCCGCTGGTTCCCAACCCCGACGCACCGAGGGCGCCGGGCGAGGGACCGCCACACTTCCTCTTCCGGGATCTGCTGATTCACGACACACCCGAGGCGGAGCCGCGGTTCATCAACCCGGCCGCCTTGCTTCAGGCTGAAGATGGTGTGCTCGTCGGATGCGCCGTGGCCAACGCCCACCCCGGATTCACCGGCGCCGGCTATGTCTCCATGCCCCAACTGACCGGTGGCTCCATCACCTGGAAGGCAGAGGCCCCTGAGGACGGCCTGTACGAGCTTCACTTCCGCGCCGCACTCGGTGGCGGACCCCCGCGCCCGCTGCGAGTTGAAGTCGATGGTGTGATCGTCGCCGCGACAGTGCCCTTCGAAGCAACAGGCTCGTGGACACATTACCGCTGGACATCGATCACAGCCCCGCTCAAGAAGGGTGTCTCACATATTCGCGTGGTCACGACCGGTCTTGCCGGCCCGTCGATGGACGCGCTGGCCGTGGTGCATGTCGGCGAAGAGATCAAAGAAATCCCCATCGGGGCGCCGACCTTCGTACATCGCCGTCCGCTGCTTGATTGGGTGCACTGGGGTGGTGATCTGACCCATGTGGCCGGCTTCGACGGAGACCGCCCGGTAGGAATCCTGATCGGCACACCTGCCTCCGGCGTCGTGGGCGTTCCCTTCCAGGGTCTCTGCGCCATCGGCGCGAGCCGCATTCCCGTGAACGGCTGGCCATCGCAGTGGCACGGCGTCCACCTCTTCGGCGATCACACTCTCGGCTGGCTCAAGGGGTTCCGGCTGAACGACGACGGTGCCGTCACCGAGGTCATGAACTTCGCCCAGAACCAGGGGGAGATCGTCTTCGCTCGATACAACCCCTACAACGAATCGCTCTATGTCGTGAGCTGGGCGCAGACGCTGAAGCGGATCCGTTACGCCGGCGGAGAGAACCTTCCCCCCATCGTCTCGGCGCACGCGTCGCCTCTGTACGGGCCGTCACCGCTGACGGTCACCCTCGACGCGAGCGGATCATTCGACCCCGAGGGTGGATCACTGCTCTTCACCTGGCGCCTGAAGAATGGCACGCTCATCGCCACGGGCCCGGTGACGAGCTATGTCTTCGAAGGCCGCGGTCCCACGCGCCACGACCTGATCCTTGTCGTGCAGGATGACCTCGGCGCGGAGTCATCGAAGACGCTCTCAATCTGGACCGACAACACGCCACCCAAGGTGAAGATCACCAGCCTCTCCGACGGCGATCTCTACCCGATGACGGGCGACACCAAGTTCCATCTTGAAGCGAAGTTCTCCGACGACGAGCATGATGACCTGAAGTGCGCATGGCAGACGATCCTTCACCACAACACGCACACCCATCCCGAGCCGCCCGACTCCGAGTGCATCACCAAGACGGTGATCTCTCCGCTCGGCTGCGGCGAAGAGACCTACTTCTTTGAAGTCACGCTGTCTGTCAGCGACCCGCTCGGCCTCTCGGGCCACGACACAGTCTTCCTCTATCCGGACTGCTCGGGGGTCGTCACCTGCCTCGGTGAGCTGACTTTCGACGGCATCGTCGATGGCGCCGACATCGCCACTCTTCTCGGGATGTGGGGCGTGAAGGGCGAGCACATCGCGGCCGACTTCAACCAGGACGGCCTCGTCGATGGGGCCGATCTCGCCATCCTGCTCGGGGCGTGGGGCCCCTGCCCATGATCCGACGCGACCGGTGAATGATCCCCTTGGCCGATCGGGGCCTTGAGTCGCGCGGCATCGACCCCGCCGAGGCGGTCTCCGCTATCCTGCCCTGTTTCCCACGGAGATCCCATGAACCTGACCATGGTCGGCAGCGGTTATGTCGGACTCGTCACAGGCGCGTGCTTCGCCGAGACGGGCAACAATGTGATGTGCCTCGATGTCGATGAGCGGAAGATCGCCATGCTCAAGCGCGGCGAGAGTCCGATCTACGAGCCGGGCCTCTCCGAGATGATTCTCCGCAACGCGCAGGCCGGGCGCCTCCACTTCACAACCAGCAAGCGCGAGGCCTACGAGCATGGTGATGCGATCTTCATCTGCGTGGGAACGCCAAGTGACGAGGATGGCTCAGCCGACCTCAAGTATGTGCTCGCGGTCGCGAGCGACATCGGCGAGGAGTTGGAACGGCTTGGCGCATCCGGCGCGGCAAAGGTCGTTGTCGTCAAGAGCACCGTGCCCGTTGGAACCAGCCACAAGGTGCGCGATGTCATCCGCTCGAAGACGAAGGTCGCCTTCCATATCGCCGACAATCCCGAGTTCCTCAAGGAAGGCGATGCGATCAACGACTTCATGAAGCCCGACCGCGTGGTCGTGGGAGTGGAGCATGACGACGCGGGGCGCCTGATGCGCGAGCTCTATGAGCCCTTCGTGCGCCAGGGCAACCCCATCTTCGTCATGGATGTCCGCAGCGCCGAGATGGTCAAGTACGCCTCGAACGCGATGCTCGCCTGCAAGATCTCGTTCATCAACGAGATCGCAAACCTCTGCGAGCGCTACGGCGCGAACATCACCAGCGTGCGCGAAGGCATGTGCGCCGACCGTCGCATCGGCAACCAGTTCCTCTACCCGGGCCTCGGCTACGGCGGAAGCTGCTTCCCCAAGGACACGCAGGCCGTGGTCCAGATGGGCCGCGCCGCGGGCTTCCCCTGCAAGCTCAATGAAGCGGTGCATGTGGTGAATCAGGATCAGCGCCAGCACTTCTGGACGAAGGTCGAGGAGGAGCTCGGCAAGGACCTCCGGGGGAAGACGCTGGCCTTCTGGGGGGTGGCCTTCAAGCCGAGGACCGATGACATCCGCGAGGCGCCGGCGATCGCCCTCATGAAGAAGGCTGTCGCGGCCGGCGCCAAGGTCCGGGCCTATGACCCGGTCGCCCTCGAGAATCTCGCCAAGGAATACCCGGCGGCGGAGTGCGTCAACGACCTCTACGAGGTGCTGGATGGCGCCGATGCCCTGGTCATTTCGACCGAGTGGAATGAGTTCCGCTCCCCGGACTTTGGGCAGATCGCCTCTCGGCTCAAGGCCAAGATCATCTTTGACGGCCGCAATCTCTACCGCCGCCAGCACATGGATGACCTCGGCTTCACCTACTGGTCGGTCGGGCGTGCCCCGGTTCGCCCGAGGTCCAGCGCTCCGGCGGCAGTCCGCTAGGGCCCCCGCGGTCGCGTGCCGACTCCCCGCCAAGCTGGGGGGACCCACCGCCCGCTGGCTACGCGGCGCTGGAAAAACCTTCAAAATCGAGACTTCGCGCGCTTGTACGCCGTGTTATCCCGGCGTACATTCCCGCGCGTAGACACCGGGTGGCAGGAAACCCCGGTGAAACGACGCATTCACGCCCCGAGCGTCGGGGCAGCGTCCCGCAGCGCTCCGAGAGGAGCAACCGAGAAAGGATTCGACCGAACATGGCCACTTCCACCGCAAAGGCTCGCAGCAAGGGCGCCACCATCGCCGAAATCGTCAAGAGCACGGGTCTGCCCCGCAAGCAGGTCGTCGCGGTGCTCGACTCGCTCATCACCATCATGAAGAAGGACCTCGGCAAGCGCGGCCCCGGCGTCTTCAAGCTCATGGGCCTGCTCAAGCTCACCACCGTCATCAAGCCCGCCACGAAGGCGCGCATGGGCCGCAACCCGTTCACGGGCGAGGAGGTCATGATCAAGGCCAAGCCCGCGTCGCGCAAGGTTCGCGCTCGTGCGCTCAAGGCGCTCAACGCGATGGTCTGAGAGTTCGCGACTCACCGATCTCGCCACGGCGAGTTCCGACTTCATTCGAAGTCGAACACTTCACTTGAAGAGAGACACGGCCCCCTCGCTGGGGCCGTGTTTTTTCTTGATGATCGATGACCGCGCGGCACGCCGCGCGAGGCACTCACGCTTCGAGCGCGCGACGCAGCGAGCCGCGCGCCGCATGAAGTCGACGCTCCGCCTCGGCCCGATCGACGCACGCGCAGCGCATCACGATGGCGACCTTGAGCGAGCGCCCGGCGGCGTCGATGGCGGCCGCGGCTTCGCCTCGATCAAGCGACTCATCGAACTCCCGAAGAATGCGAATCGCCCGATCCATGAGCTTGTCGTTCGTCGCCGCGAGGTCGACCATCAGATTGCCGTGCACCTTGCCGAGCCGAACGAAGACGGCGGTGGAGATCGCGTTGAGCGCCACCTTCGTGGCGGTGCCCGCCTTCAGGCGCGTGCTGCCGGTGAGGATCTCCGGGCCCGTGTGGAGATCGAGGCGATGATCGCAGCCCTCCACTCGCGCCCCCGGAAAGCAGGTGAGAAGCCCGGTCAACGCCCCTCGCGCTTTGGCGAGTTCGATTGCCCCAAGCACGAAGGGCGTGGTTCCACCGGCGGCAATCCCGAGAAAGGCGTCGCGCGGCCCCACCTCGAGGCGCTCGAAGTCCGGCGCGATGCCGTGCCATTCATCCTCGCGCCCCTCGCTGCTGCGGCGCAATGCGCCATCTCCGCCCGCGATGATCCCCACGACCTGCGACGGATCGCTTCTGAAGGTCGGCGGACACTCGCTGGCGTCGAGGACTCCAAGGCGACCGCTGGTGCCCGCGCCGGCGTAGATCAATCGCCCTCCCTGTACCAATCGCTCGGCGACCGCGTCGGCGAAGGCGCCGATCGCGGCGGCGGCCCGTGCCACCTGGTGGACGCCGTCGATCGCATCCTCGGCGACGAGCGCCACGATCTCGCTCGCCGAACAACGGTCAAGTTCGAGCGAGCGAGGATGCCTTCCCTCGGTCGTGACATGGGCACGATCGGGCGGAAGCTCGCTCACGGTTCGATGACCTCCAACGAGCGATCTTCCTCCGCGCCCTGGCTCGGTGCCTCGAGCGACGCCTTCGCGTCGCCGTCCTGCGCCATGAGCCCGAGGTGCTTCAGCAGGTAGGACCACTTCACACCTTCGACCGCGGGACCACGAACGCCGTGATCAGCCGTCGGGAAGATCATCATGTCGAAGGGCCGATTCGCGCGCTGAAGAGCATGCGCGAACTCGAAGAGATTCGTCACATGAACATTGTCGTCCACCATCCCGTGGATGAGCATCAGCCGACCACGCAGGCGCGGCGCGAGCCGGACGGCGCTGCCGGCGTCATATCCCTCGGCGTTCTCCTTCGGCGTGCGCATGTAGCGCTCGGTGTAGATGGTGTCGTACTGCCGCCAGTCGGTGACGGCAGCGCCGGCCACACCGACGGAGAAGACCTCGGGATAGCGCAGGAGCGCCATGATGGTGGCGTAACCCCCGTAGCTGTGGCCCGTGATGGCAATGCGCGAGCCGTCGACATAGGGCCGCTCGGCGAGGCAGCGCGCCGCCGCCGCCTGGTCGTCGATGTCGGGTCCACCCAACCGCAGGTAGGTGGCTCCTTCGAAGGCCTTGCCTCGGCCCGGTGTGCCGCGATTGTCGACCTTCGCGATGAGCATTCCGAACTCGCTGCGCGGATCCGGCGTTGCGGCCCTTGAGTTCACCGTCTGGACACCCGGTCCCGCGTAGACATCCATCAGGAGCGGGTACTTCTTCGACGGATCGAAGTTCGAGGGTTTGTGCAGCACGCCGTAGAGGACGGTCTCGCCGTCGGCGGCCAGACAGGTGAAGAACTCCGGCGCCCGAAGTCCACGAGCGCCCCAGGGGTTCTCCTCTCTCTCGCGAAGCACCCTGGGAGCGACCTCGGGCGCCTCCGCCGAGAAGAGCACGAACTCCGGCGCAAGATCGACGAATTGCTCGACCGCGGTGAACCACCGGCCATCGGGGGCGATCGTGAAGCTGCCGTAGTGGCGATCACCTGGTGTCAGGCGCCTTGGCGCCGAGCCATCGAGTGACACCTGCATGAGTTGGGGGTTGAGGCGTGTCTCGCTGGCCATGGCCGTGTACCAGAGCACCCCCGCCGCTTCGTCGAGCCTCACGATCGCCTGCACGGGGAAGTCGCCATCGGTGAGTGTCCGAACCAGTCCGGCGTCGACATCCCAGAGCTCGAACTGCCGATGGCCGCTTCGCTCGGAGACCCAGAGGAAACGACGACCATCGCTGAGAAAGGTCCGCTCCGGTCGGTGGTGCTGCCATGTCTCCTGAGTCTCGACGATCAGCGGCCTGGATTCGCCCGTGCGCGGATCGGCCACCATCACCTCGAGTCGATTCTGGTGTCGCCCCATGCGGTTGAAGAGCAGGAAGCGACTGTCCGGCGTCCACACGATGTCATGGATGTACTGCTCACGATCATCGCCGACCTCGATCGGGATTCGCCGATTCTGCTCCGTATCGAAGACCTCGAGCTGCGCGATGGGATTCGACTCGCCCGCCTTCGGGAAGGGAAGCATCACCACGCTCGGGCGCACCGTCTCGACGCCGGTGAGCATGGGCACCTCGACCACTTCGCGATCGTCGAAGCGGTAGTAGGCGAGGAAGCGCCCGTCGGGTGACCACCACATTGCGGTGGTCTGATCGAGTTCCTCTCCATAGACCCAGCTCGCGTTGCCGAAGCGCACACCGCGCGGACCCGGTGAACCCTCCGTGGTCACCTGAATGTCGCCGCCCGCGCCACCGGTGATGACGACATTCCCTGCACGAAACAGGGCAACCCGGCGTCCATCGGGCGCTGTGGCGGAGAGCGACTGGAAGCCTCGCCCCGGCGCTGGTGGAGGCGGTGGCACCTGCGGGAACGGCGATGATGGCGCACTCCACGCGGGCCACTCCGGCGCAACCTCGAGCACGCTCGGCTCACCGCGCGGTGGAAGGTCGAGCGTCAGCCACTCCGAACCTTCGCGCCACGCGACGCTCCGGCCATCGGGCGCGAATCGCACCTCACTCCGGCCGACACGATGAAGCCCCGCCGCGGCGCTCTGCGCCTTGCGCACAGCGTCGGCGCGAGGAAGATCGTCAAAGCGCTCCCACGCGACCGCGCCCGAGACCACGCTCGAGACCACGCCGAGTGCAACAAGCGCCACCGCCACGCCGCGCAGCCGAACCGCGCCGACACTCGCCCGAATGCGGCGAACACGATGATCGGCCGCGACGCACATCTTCACCATGATTGACTCCTCAGCCCACGCGTGTCAGTCGCTGGAAGGCTCGCATGCGATCGTCGATCTGCCCGCGATCCAGCCGGCGAAGTCGATCGAGCCCAAACGACTCGATCGTGAAACTGGCGAGCACCGTGCCCCACGCGAGCCCCCCCTGAATCGCCTCGAGGTCCCGCCGTCCCGTTGCGGCGAGGTGCCCCATGAGGCCCCCGGCAAAGGAGTCGCCAGCACCGGTCGGGTCCACCACCTGCGCGTGATCGGCGGGGAACGCAGGCAGCGTCGCCACGCCATCCCGGTGCACGAGCACCGCCCCGTGCTCTCCCTTCTTCACCACCACGAAGGATGGCCCCATGTCAAGGATCGCACGCCCCGCACTGACCGCATTGCGGATCTCCGTGAGCTGCGTCGCCTCCTGATCATTGAGCACCACGCCATCGACCTCGGCGAAGAGACGCATGAGCTCGGGCCGCGCGATGTTGATCCACAGGTCCATCGTGTCGCAGACGGCGATCTGGCGATCCGGGAAGTGCTGGAGGAGGTCCAACTGCACCGCAGGGTGCGTGTTCCCGAGAAAGACATGTCGGCTGTCTCGAAATGAAACCGGCACCTTCGGCGGCACCTCTTCAAGCACGCCAAGCTCCGTGAAGAGCGTTTCTCGCCGATTCATGTCGTCGAGGTAGCGCCCGCCCCAGGCAAAGGTGCGGCTCTGCGGGCGCACTTCAAGACCATCAAGCGAGACGTTCTTGAAGTGTTCGAGTTGCGTCCGATGCTCCTGCGGCCAATCGCCCCCGACCGCGCCGACCACGCGCACGGGAGTGAGAAAGCTCGCCGCCGCGGCGAAGTACGCGCAGCTTCCACCGAGCACGCGCTCCGCCTGCCCTGTCGGTGCATGCAGGGTGTCGATCCCGATCGTTCCAGTCACCAGGAGTGGCATGGCCGCGAGTATAGGGGTCGCGCTCGGCGGCTCATGGGCCGCGAGGGAGCTCTTACGAAGAGGGCTTCGCCAAGCCGATTCCGATCGCGACGCCGACGATCGATCCCCCCGCAAGGTCAAGCGGCATGATCGCGACGAGATTCGGAATCGCCCCGCGCACGAAGGCGCTCCCCGCATCGGCGACGGTCATCGCCAGGATGAGCTGCGCCACGGCGATGATCGCCACCGGTGACGCAAAGAGCAGCACCGGCGACGCTTCTGGGGCACTGCGCCGCGCCACATGACCGGCAAGCACTCCGCCTACGAGCGCCGCGCCGATCGCCTGCCCCTTGAGCGGGCTGGTCACGAGGAGCCACGCGCCGATGATTGCCACCGCGCCGATGGCCGCCACCTTGAGCGACGCGGGTGAGAAGGCCTCCGCCATGGATGCGAGCGCTCCGCTCGAACCATGACCGGCGTGCGCGGCGCCATGCGCCGGGTCGTCGTCGCGCGCCACTCGATGCACGAGCAGCGACGCTCCGGCGACAAGCAGCGCCCAGAACAGGCTCTCGATCGCCAGTGGCACCAGCGAAGTGCCGTCGAAGCTCGCGTCACGAATCGTGCCCATGCGCATCGAGAGGACGCATAGCGCGCTTCCGAGCGTGAAGAGACCGACCACCGGATTGAGCAATCTCCCGACCACGACCGCCACGGCCGTCGCCAGCGCCATCGCGACCAGCAGCATGACTGCGGCCATCACGGGCGAGGTCGCGTCGACGACGCCGGGCCCCGGCACGCCACGCGGCGAGATGAGAAAGCCGATCACGCTCCAGGTCGCGGCGCCCGAGGCGACAACCCCGGCTGCCAAGACGATCCATCGCATGACCGCGCTCTCCATGAGTGCGGTGTGTACGCGAAGAGCGGCTCGAGCGGCAAGGGCCGCAGGGATGATTCGCCGGTTGCGGCCGTCGCCATCGGTCGCGCGGCTCCTGCCCCACGGCCGCAGCGCCCTCGGAGCCGCGCCGATGCGCCGCATCGTTAGCATGGTCTCCCCGTGCCCGCGCCCCTTCCATCCATCGTGCTCGACGGCGAATCGCTCCCTCTCGACGCCTTGAGCGCCATCGCAGATGGCCGGGCGTCGATCCGTCTCGGTGATCGGGGTCGGGCCAAGATGGAGGCCTCTCGGGCGCTCGTTGAGAACGCCGCGGCCGGAAGCGATGCGGTCTACGGAGTCAACACGGGCTTCGGCTCTCTCTCGCGCGTCCGAATCGATCGAAGCGAACTTCGCCAGCTCCAGCGGAACTTGATTCGCTCGCACGCATCGGGAGTCGGTCCACCGCTTCACCCGCGACAGGTCCGCGCAATGATGGCACTGCTCGCCGCGAGCCTCGCGAGGGGACGCAGTGGTGCGCGTCCGGTGGTTGTCGAGCAGATCGCGAAGCTGCTCGATGCGCAGGTCACCCCGCGCGTGCCGAGCCGGGGCTCGGTCGGCGCCTCGGGCGACTTGGCGCCGCTGGCGCATGTCGCGCTCGGCCTCATGGGCGAGGGCGACGCCGATCTCTGCGGCGTGATGACCCGGGCTGGCTTCGCGCTCAAGGCGCGCGGTATCGAGCCGCTCGAACTCGACGCGAAGGAGGGACTTGCCCTCATCAACGGGACCCATGCCATGGCCGCCGTCGGGGGTCTCGCCCTGCTCGATGCGGAACGCCTCTTCCGTGCGGCGGTGCGCAGCGCGGCGCTTGCGATGGACGCCGCGCTCGCCTCCGATGCCTTTCTCGATGAGCGCCTTCATCAGGCTCGCAATCAACCCGGCCAGATCGAGGTCGCCGCGCTGCTGCGCCGCGAACTCGAGGGTTCGGCAATCACTCCGAGCCATCGCGAGAATGATCCGCGCGTGCAGGATCCCTACTCGCTCCGCTGCACGCCGCAGGTGCTGGGTGCGGCGCTCGATGGCCTTCGTTTCGTCCGCGCGACCATCGAACGCGAACTCGGCGCTGTCACGGACAATCCACTCGTCTTCGCCGAGGCCGCGGGCTCCGATCGCGCCCTCGTCTCGGGCGGCAACTTTCATGGCATGCCTCTCGCGATCGCCCTTGACATGGCGACGATTGCGCTCGCGCCCGTTGCAGGAATCGCGGAGCGCCGCGTCTACTGGGTCCTTGCCGGGGCCGACCCGTTCACGAAGCTGACGCCCCATCTGGCCCACGACCCCGGGCTCAAGTCGGGCCTCATGATCGCGCAGTACGCCGCCGCCGCCTGCTGTAACGAGATTCAGACTCTCTGCACGCCCGCGTGCGTGGCGAACATTCCGACCTGCGCCGGCATGGAGGACTACAACAGCTTCGGCGCGACTTCGGCACTCAAGTTCGATCGCGCCGTGTCGCTCGCCCGAAGCGTGGTGGCCATCGAGCTTCTCTGCATGACCGAAGCCCTCGAACGACATCGACCCCTGCGAAGCGGGGCGCGAGTGGAGCAGACCGCGGCGATGGTGCGCAAGGTGGTGCCTGGGTCGACTGAAGATCGACCACCGGCGCCGATGATTGCGGCGATCGAGGCGTGCATTGCTTCCGGCGCCTTCGACATCGAGCGCTCCTGAGAAGCGCGACCCACGACTTTGTTCACAGACTGGTTGGTCGACGCACGCCCCGCGTGGGCGCCTCGATCGCGAGGGAACGGTGATGACCGCCCGCACCCTGGCGACCTGCGTTCAGGCCATCCCGGATCGGCGGCTCACCCCTCAGATGAAGCGATCTGGGTGTTTCCCGTCACAACCGGCGCGGAAAGTGCGCGTTTTCAGCCGTTGGTTTCTCTTGGGTTTGTGGATTCTCCGGGGTATGCTCTCTCTCGCAGTCGGCGGGAGAGTCGAGGGGCGGGGAACCCCTTTGGTCAGGACCATCGACGAGTTCGGGGTTCCCGGGCCGGTCGTGTCCACCGACTGAAACGGTCGAACGGTGCAGATGCGAGGAATGAAGAGAGCCTGGGCCAATCCACCATCGTTCACCATGACGCTGATCGTCATGGCGATGGCCGCGTCCGTCGCGCTTGCAGGCTCCGGGACAACGCCCCTTCCGCTCTTTGAAACGAACCTTGTTCCTCCTGCACAGTCGAGCAGTGACGAACTCGGTCGCAGCGTCGCCTTCCAGGAGCCGTTCATGGTGGCTGGCGCATGGACCTCATCATCGAAGGGTGTTCTTCGTCACGGCGCCGGCGAGATCTGGCGACTCGCGCCCGAAGGATGGATTCACGAGGCGTCGGTGACGCCGCCAGACCCGGAGGTCGATCTCCGCTTCGGCGGTGCGGTCGCGGTCGCCCGACCGAAGATCCAATTCGCCACGCGGACGCCCGCCGCATTCGGTGCCGATGGTGCCACCGTCGGCGGCAAGATGAATGCCGGCGCGGTCTACATCTTCCGGCGCTTCATGGACAGGACCTGGCCCTTCGAGACCAAGTTGGTTGCCAGCGATGCGGCCGCTGGTGATCGCTTCGGTCGTGCGGTCGCGATGGATGGCGATCTTGTCGCCGTTGGCGCGCCGCTTCGGCAGAGCAGCCGAGGCGCGATCTATCTCTTCAGGCTTGTGGCGAAGGCAGACAAGACCTTCGAGTGGCAGCAGGAGGCGATTCTCACGGCCAACGATGCTGCCATCGGCGACGCGCTGGGCACGAGCGTCGCCGTCTCGGGCGACACCGTGATCGCCGGCGCCGTCGGAAAGCACGCGGGCAGCCAGCTCCACCAGGGCGCGGTGTATGTCTTCACCCGGAGCGGCGGAACATGGAGTCAGAAGGCGAAGATCGTCGCGTCCGATGGACAGGCGGGTGACGGCTTCGGCCGTGCGGTCGCCTTCGATCCGGCCGATGAGACCATTGCCGGGTCCACCACGCACCTGCTCACCGGCGGGCTGACGCGAGTTCATCTCTTCGAGCGCTCGGGCCCCACCTGGGTCCAGAAGGCAACCCTCACGCCCCCCGCCCCGCAGGCCAATGAACAATTCGGCTCGACGCTTGCGCTGCGCTCGGGACGGCTCGTCGCGGGTGCGCCCAATCGCTCGATCGATGGATCGGCTGGACGCGGCGCCATCGTCCAGTTCCTCCGTCATGAGACCACCGGAACATGGGCGCTCGATCAGGTGATCATCGACCCCGTCGGTGCTGCTGGCGACGCATTCGGGACGAGCGTTGCGCTCCACGGCGAAGCGATGGTGGTTGGCGCACGCGGAGTGGACCAGCCGGGAGAGGCGAATGTCGGTGCCGTGCTCGTCTACTGGGCCGAGGACTGCAATCTCAATGATGCCTTCGGCCTTTGCACGATCGTGCCCGCCGATGTGAACCAGGACTCGTTTGTCGACTGCTACGACCTGGCGCTCTTGCTTGGACATTGGGGCGAAGTCGAGCCGGGCGATCCCCTCGATCTCGACGGCGATGGCAGGGTTGACGGAGTCGACCTGGCTATCCTGCTGGGGCTATGGACCGGTTGACCACCACCGCGCCTGTGATCCGGGCGCCTCGAGGCAACACACTCACCTGTCGCACCTGGGCTGCCGAGGCGGCCATGCGGATGCTCATGAACAACCTCGACCCCGAGGTGGCCGAGCGTCCCGAGGACTTGGTGGTGTACGGTGGCCGGGGTCAGGCGGCCCGCTCATGGGAAGCGTTCGATGCGATCATCGCGGCGCTCCAATCGCTCGCTGAAGATGAAACTCTGCTCGTCCAGAGCGGGAAGCCCGTGGGCATCGCCCGCACCCATCGCGATGCGCCGCGCGTGCTGATTGCGAACTCGAATCTCGTTCCCCATTGGGCAACCCAGGAGCACTTTGACGATCTCGCCGGCCGCGGGCTCATCATGTACGGCCAGATGACCGCGGGGTCGTGGATCTACATCGGCACGCA
>JAHBWY010000014.1 GCA_019636735.1 Phycisphaeraceae bacterium | reverse complement strand
CTGTAGGATTCGAACCTACGACCCGCTGATTAAGAGTCAGCTGCTCTACCAGCCTGAGCTAAGGAGGCGGAAGGGGCGGAGTATAGCACGCGCGGTTGCTCATGGCGTGTTCATCGCTTGCCGTGGCACTGCTTGTACTTCTTGCCGCTGCCGCAGGGACAGGGTTCATTGCGACCGACGGTGACTGCGGCCCTCGCGGGTTCCTTGCCGGCACCGGGCGCCGGGCGCGCTGCGCCGGGGACACCGGCTCGGTCGGCCTGCTCCAACTCACGCTGCTGTCGCGCGGTCATGCCGGGCTCGGCCGAGGGAAGCGGTGCGATCGGCGCGCGAGGCGCCATCGCGGCGGCCGCCGTGGCGCTGCCCACCCCCGGCATGGGGCGGCTGAGACCGCCTGCCGGAAGCGGCCGCACCGGCGCGACGCCTGCCGCCGCCGGAGAGGCCTGCGCAGCCGGTGCTGCGGGGACTGGTGCCGCGGGGCGGGCCGCCTGCGGCACGAGGCGTCCCTTGAAGATCACATCGACGATCTTCTCCTGGAGGTTCGTGTTCATCTCCTCGAAGAGGCTGGCCGCCTCGCGCTTGAACTCGATGCGGGGGTCCTTCTGGCTGAAGACTCGGAACCCGATGGCATCGCTCACGCCGTCCATCGCGCGAAGATGGTCCTTCCACGCGGTATCGAGCATCTGAAGGATGATCCAGCGCTCGAAGTGGGTCAGCTCCTGGCGCAGCAACCCGCGGAGGCGCGTTTCGACAAAGGCCTCGGGATCAGCGGCGCAGGACTCGCGCTCGATCTCCCCGAGTTGCAGCATGCACTCGCGCTCGAACCACGCCGCAATCTCATCGACAGTGCGGCCCTCAGCGAGACACTTCTCGGCACGCTGGCGAATGCGAGTGTCGTCCCAGCGCTCCGCCTCCTCGACCAGCAGGCGCCGGAGCTCCTGCGGATTGGTGCTCGGCAGCGCTTCCGGAGTCCACGGGAGACCGTAGCGGCTGCGCACCCAGGTGCAGAACTGCTGGATCGCCATCTGTGGATTGCTCGGCATGTTCACCGTTGTGAACTCGAGCGCGAAGTCGATCGGGTAGCAGAGTTCGCGCTGGCGATAGAGCTTCGCCGCCTGCTCGAGCAGACGATCGGCAGCAACGCCGGGGTTGGGGACGCCGACGAAGGTGTCCGCAGCCACTTCCGTTCCGAAGACGCGCTTCGCCCAGTTGGCCAGCTCGCGCGCGCCGAAATCCTCGGCGAGGAAGGCCGACAGCGGCTCGAGATCGATCGTGGTGAACTTCGCCCGGGCGGACTCCTCGATGCACTCACGCACGCCGCTGCGATCGCCGCTGCGAATGAGCTCGACCGGAACCTCGGCGCCGTAATTCGTCCTGGCCCAGTTGCGAAGGCCCTCGACATCGAGGTTCGATTCGGGCATCGCGTCATCGGAGTCCTCGTCACCCGCTCCCTCGACGCCCATCGACTCGTCGCTCATGAACTCCTTGACGGTGGCCATGATGACATTGGTCGCGTCCTCCGTCACCTCGTGCAGCACGAAGCGGCGCAGATCCACGGGGTCGCGGGTGCGGATGCGCTCGGCATCAATGAGCACATTGAAATGCTGGTGAATCCACTCGGCGATGCACTTGGGAACATGCGTCGGCCCGAGATAGGTCTCCGCTGCGTTGCGCACAGCCTGCTCGCAGCGCTCCCAGACCAGTTCGCGCACCTGGCGGCCTTCGACGACTGGCTGCCGCATGGCGTAGAACTTGCGGCGCTGATACTCCATCGGCTCGTCGTACTCGAGGATGTTCTTGCGGATCTGGAAGTTCCGCTCCTCGACCTTCCGCTGCGCCTTCTCGACAGCGCGGCTCAGCATGGGTGAGTCGATCGCGTCGCCCTCCTTCATGCCGAGGTGACTCAGCAGGGAGAGTGTCTTCTTCCCGGCGAACATTTTCATGAGATCGTCGTCGAGGGAGAGGAAGAAGCGGCTTGAGCCACGGTCGCCCTGTCGACCGGCACGACCTCGAAGCTGGTTGTCGATGCGGCGGCTCTCGTGGCGCTCCGTGCCGATGATGTGCAAGCCGCCCATTTCTTCGACGGTCCGGTAGATGGCCAGGCGATGGGTGAGGAAGCCTCCGGTGGCATCAAGCTCGAGGAGCAGTTGCTCTTCGCTCATGGACGCTCCCTTCTTGGCGGGAATGCCGCGGAAGCGCTCCGCCCAGTGGACCAGCAGCTTGTGCCGGACCTGCTCATCTGACCACTCGGCGACGGCCGAAGCCTCGAAGCGCGCGTCGGTGAGCGCGAGATGGCGCCAGATGCGGTGAAGCACCTCGTCGTCACTCATCTCCGGGTTCACATCCTTCGGGGCGAGACCGCGGCGCTTCCAGTGGTCGATGAGCGCCGGGCGCTCCACGCGGCCGAGCTTGATGTCGGTGCCTCGGCCGGCCATGTTCGTTGCGATCATGACCGCGCCGAGCTGGCCTGCGCCCGCGACGATCTCCGCTTCGCGCTCATGCTGCTTGGCGTTGAGCACCTCGTGCTTGATCTGATGCTTGCGAGAGAGCATCTGCGCGAGCATCTCGCTCTTCTCAACACTCGTGGTGCCGACGAGCACGGGGCGACCGATGTCGTGGAAATGCTTGATCTCCTCGACAATCTGCTCCCACTTGTCCTTGCCGGTGAGATAGACGAGATCGTTCCGATCCTCGCGGACCACGGGGACATTGGTCGGAATCGTGACGACATCGAGCTGGTAGATCTCGTAGAACTCGGTGGCCTCGGTGTCCGCGGTGCCCGTCATGCCCGCGAGCCGCGTGTAGAGCTTGAAGTAGTTCTGGATGGTGATGCTCGCCATCGTCTGCGTCTCTTCCTTGATGCGCACCCCCTCCTTCGCTTCCACCGCCTGGTGCAGGCCATCGGACCACTGGCGGCCGATCATCTTTCGGCCGGTGTTCTGGTCGACGATGATGACGCCCATCTCGCCCTGGTCGTCGGGCGCGACGACATAGTCGCGATCGCGCTGATAGACGGCGTGCGCGCGGATCGCCTGCTCCAGCAGGTGGGGCATGTCGATGTGCTCGCCGACATAGAAGCTGCCGACACCCGCCATGCGCTGTGCTTCGGCGATGCCTTCGTGGGTCAGGTTGGCCCGCTTCTTGTCGAGTTCGACCTCATAGAACTGCGTGTAGCGATCGCGCGCCTGCTCGAGGCCGGGAAGTCGCGCCTTCGCCTCGGCCATCTGCTGCTTGAGGGCGGGGATGGTGCTCCGATCGCGCGCATTGCGGATGTCTCCTTCGAGACCGGCGATCTCACGCAGGCAGCGCTGGACCTCTTCGTTCGCGTCGTTCCACTTCGCCTGCTTGGCGACGAGATCGCGGGCGATGCGATCCGCGAGCTGGTAGCGGGGCTGCTCGCGCTCGGCGAGGCCCGAGATGATGAGCGGAGTCCTCGCCTCGTCGATGAGGATCGAGTCGACCTCGTCGACGATCGCGAAGTCGCGCCGCTTCTGCACCTGGTCCTCCGGACGGAGCTTCATGTTGTCACGCAGGTAATCAAAGCCGAACTCGGCGGTCGTGCCGTAGACGACATCGCAGCGATAGGCGCCTCGCTTTTCCTCGTGGCTCTGCATGTGCATCGGATGAATGGCGCCGACGGTGAGCCCGAGCGCACGGAAGAAGGGGAAGACCCAGTCGCGGTCGCGCTGCACCAGGTAGTCGTTCACGGTGACGACATGGACCTGCTTCGACTCGAGAGCCGCCAGATAGCTCGCGAGCGGGCCGACGATCGTCTTGCCTTCACCGGTCTTCATTTCGGCGATCTGCCCCTCGAAGAGCACCATGCCGCCGATGATCTGCACATCGAAGGGGCGGGCGCGGAAGGGGGGGCGGCTCTGCGGGTAGAGCTCGCGCACGGCTTCATAGACTCCGACGGGAATGTCGACGAACTGCCACGCGGCGATCGGCGCTCGGCAGCCGAGCAGGTCACCGGTCGGATCGCGTGCGACCGTGGCATCCATGATGGCACGCGTCTCCTCGTAGAGGCGCCGCGCCTCATCGGGCAGGCGCGCCGGATCGAAGCGCTGCTCCGCGGGGAGATCGGGATTGAAGATGTTGCGAATGCCGACGGCTCGATCCATCGCCTCGCGGGCGACGGCGAGCGCTTCGGGCATGAGGTCGGCGAGGCGCTCGCCCGCGGAGAGACGGCGGCGGAAGTCGGCGGTGCGATCTCGAAGCTCGGCGTCGGTCAGGCGTCGAACCTCGGGCTCCTGCTGCGAGACCTGGCGCACCACGCGAAGGTAGCGCTTGACCATGCGCTGATTGCGGGTGCCGAAAATGAGCTTGGCGAGCTTGGTAAAGACGGGAACGGGCATGGGATGAGTCCGTGAGAGGCGATCAAATGTGCCCCGCGCCGAAGCGGAAGGGCCTGCGGAAGTTCAGGTTGAATGGGGGAAACGCCGGCCATCGGGCCGGGTGGAACGCTCGAACTCAGACCTGCCCGGGGGGAGGGAGGTCGAGCGTGCGCCATGCGGCGGGAGCGCGATCAGCGCCAAGATCGAGCGGACGGGCGTCGATCGATGCGACATGATGACCGCAGCGCGGGGCGGGCGGCGGCGGTTCAATCTGTCGTTCGGCGTGGTGGGCGAGCGCCATCGGCGCCGCACCCATCAGGCGCGAGGTTCGAACTTCGGCCGCCAGCGGCGCCAGCACCATCAGCGTCAGCAGCACGGCCAATCCCGCGGTGACGGGAAGAGGCGAGGAGACCGAAGGGCTGCGTCGCGAAGGGCGTGGGTCGGGGCGAGACATGAAGTCCAGAGTGCACGGTAGCGAGTGGGGTGGGGGATGGTCAACGCCCTCGCCGCCCACACGCCGGTAACAGACCCTCTTTCGCCGCACACCGAGGGGCGTTGCGGTCGAAGGGGTCAGAAACTCACTCATCGGCCGGCGGTGCCCGCGACCGTCAGCGGCCGTGATCGCAGGGTTCGGCCCATGGCCG
This sequence comes from Phycisphaeraceae bacterium, assembly GCA_019636735.1. NCBI lineage: Bacteria > Pseudomonadati > Planctomycetota > Phycisphaerae > Phycisphaerales > Phycisphaeraceae > Phycisphaeraceae bacterium. The sequence continues at coordinate 14,350 of JAHBWY010000014.1, read as the reverse complement.
TCGACTCCTGTCCGGACTCTCCGGAGCGAATGAGCTCGATGCGGTCGATGCTTCCGGGAATCTCCTCACCACCGCCGTCGGCCCATTCGAGGATGACCGACTGACGGCCCGGTCGATCGACGGTGACGGTCCCGAGCGTCACCCCGCGTGCATGGCGCCCCTGTGAGACGGGCGCATCAAAGAAAGCGCCACCGATGGAGAGCCGCAGGACCCTTGGACCGCGCACAGCGCCGTGGAAGCGCACCTCGAAGGTGCCGGGCTCATTGAAGATCGCATCCCAGCGCAGGCGATCATCGGCGAGCACGGTCGTTCCGCTCCCATCGGGCGTGAGCGCGTTGCCGATCAGTTGGCCGAGCACGCGCGGTCCGACGAAGCGGGCATCGACGGTTGAGAATCGGAGGCGACGGCCCGCCTCGGTCACCGCGAACCCGCCGAGTTCAAGTTGCGTCAGTCGAGGAAGGTCGAGCGGCCGCTGCGTGAGCATCTGCTGCACGCGTCGCTCGAGTTCATCCATGGGAAGAACGAGCGTCATGGTCCGATCGACACGCGCGAGGTTCATGCCCACCAGTCGGCCTTCGAGGTCGACCACGGCGGAGCCGCACTCCTCTGGCTCAACGCTGCCATCCTGCTTCAAGACGCGGGTCCGATGGGGAATCGCCCGGCTGATGTTGCCGCGCGTGTTGGCTCGATCGCGCACGCGCGCACTCGGATGGCGCCGGTCGAGCACCATCTGGACCCATCGCTCCTCGCCGTTGCGCTCGAACTCGAGTGTGATCGTGTCGCCGACCTTGAGCGCCGCAATGCGCTGCGGCAGTTCGCGTTCAGAGGTGATCGGTGATCCGTTGAAGCGGATCAGCACATCGTCCCGCTGAAGACCCGCTCGCGCTGCGGGGGTTCCCGGCACGACCGTCTGCACGCGTACGCGGCCCGCGTCACGACGCCACCCGAGCCCCATGAAGGGGCGGCCATCGGCGTCTTCCATGCGAGAACCTTCGAGCGACAGAGTGCCGGTCGAGATGATGACTCCATCAGGCCCGACATTGGCGAGGAGCGCACCGGGTGAGGGATCGCCGGGAGCAATTCGAGCAGCAACAGGAGTCTCAAGTCCGGGTGCCTGCAAGAGGAGCAGATCGGCGTCGGGGTCGTAGCCGATCCGCGTCGCGGGAAGACGGCTTCCATTGTGAATCGCCGAAAGAGGTGCAATAAACCCGACCTCTGACGCCTTGGTCACCAGGGTTCCGTCGGGGCGCACGGCAAGGGCGAAGGCGCGGCGCCCGCCTTCGCCTTCGATGGCGACGACGGAGGCGCCGACCGCTGCGCCGAGAGGCCGAAGCGACTCGAGGCGATCACCCGCGTCGCGCGAGCGTCGCGGAATGCGCGCATCGCCCGCTCCGGCACCGAGCGGTCCCGAGACGGTCTCAACTTCGAGTTCGGAGAACTCAAGCAGGCGCGACGGGTCGCCGTCGAGCATCGCAACGGCGCTTGCCCAGTTCCAAAAACTCTTCCAGCCGCAGCGGGAAGCGATACCGACGACGCGACCATCGAGGTCGAGGATCGGACCGCCGGAGTCGCCCGCTTCGAGTGGCGCATCGAAGCGGAATCCACCGCCCGATGATGCCTCGCTCCAGACCGTGCCTGCACGAACCACCGGAGGACGAACCGACGCGGCAAGTCGCTCACTGTCGGAGAGGCGGCGCGCTGCCCCGGAGTCGACCTGCCAGCGGGGCAGGGCGTCGCCCTCGCGAACTTCGCCATCAGTGGAGTCCTCTCCGTCGCCATCGATCCAGAGGCCTCGAGGATGACCGAGCACAACAATCCACTCGCCGACGGTGGGAAGGCGCCGCGAGATCTCGACGGTGGGCAGCGTGGCGCCGTTGGTCTCGAACTCCACGAGACCAAGATCAACACCATCGCTCATGGCCGTCGCGACGGAGCGACCGTTGAAGTGGCGACCATCGGGAAGAACCACGGAGCAGAGTCGATCGGGGTCGCGCGTGACATGACCGCAGGTGAGGACGAGCGCACGGCCATTCTCATGTCGCACGATGACTCCCGACCCCGTGCCGCGACGACGACTCTCCTGGTCCTCGAAGATGAGGCAGACGGTGGCCGGTCGATGTCGCGCAGCGACCTCGATCACAGACTGCTCAAGCTCGCGCGCTCGGGCGACCTCAGGGGAAGCCTTGGCGCTGCCCGCGGCATCGAGCGCTGGCACGGCGGGCGACGACGGCTGGCACCCGCCGACCGTGGAGAGGCCCGCGGCACCACCGAACAGTGCGAGGGCAGCAAGCAGGCGCTTCGACAGCCATCCCCATGGTCGCGGCCTCGAGGTTCGCCGTGGAGAGGGTGTCATCATGGGAGGTGTTTCGCCGAATCGCGTTCCCGGGTTCACCTACGCGGTGGCCATTGGGCGTGTGGGGGCGGAACTCGGCGTGACAGCGCCGTTCACACACTCTCGTACATGCATGGCCTGACTCGGATTCGAACCGAGGACCGATCGATTATGAGTCGACTGCTCTAGACCGCTGAGCTACCAGGCCGGAGGCAGCCCCATGTCGCGGCCGAGCGCACCCGGCAGCGGGTGTTGCGCGGCTGTTGGACACTCACCGGGCTGTCGCCAAAGAGCGTAGCACCGGATTCGGCCGCTGCGACTCGAGCGGACGAGTGGCAGCACTGTTCGGGACTCTCTGCGAGACTGTCCAGACGGCGGATCGACGCCGACGCTCGGGTGGCTCTTGCGCCGCCATCAAGCGAGCGAGTCCCCTCGGTGAGCAAGGATTGAAGCGACGCATGAGCAGAACGGAACTGGCATTCGAAGGTCTTCGCGAGCGGGGACGGTCCACGGTGATTCCCTTCATCGTGGCGGGAGCGCCATCCATGGCGAGCACGGCGTTGACCATCGAGTCGCTGGCTGCCGCAGGCGCGGAGATCATCGAGATCGGCGTGCCCTTTTCCGATCCGATCGCCGATGGTCCCGTGATCGCCGAAGCCATGAAGGGCGCGATCGAGCACGGCGCTACGCCGCCCGCGCTCTTTGCGATGCTGGCTGAAGTGCGGCCGAAGGTGGATGCGGCGCTCATCCTGATGGTGAGCGCGTCGATCGTCGAGCGCATCGGACGGGCGGAGTTCATCTCAAAGGCGAAGGCTGCAGGCGCCGATGGGCTGATCGTGCCGGATCTCGATCTCGACGAGGCCCCCGATCTTGCGGAGCGATGCGGAAGGGCGGGGCTCGACCTGACCCTGCTCGTTGCGCCCGCGACGGGGCGGGCGCGCCTCGAGCGCATCGCGAGCCTCTCACGCGGCTTCATCTACCTGCTCTCGCGGCAGGGGGTGACCGGCGCGGCCGCGTCCCATGGAGCCAGCGAATCAGGTGGTTCATCGATGACGGTCGCGGACGACGATCTCGCGCGACGCGTCGCGGAAGTTCGCCATGTCTCCCGCCTACCCATCGCCTGCGGCTTCGGCATTTCCTCGGCCATCGATGTCAAGCGGGTGACGAAGGTCTGCGAGGGAGCCATCGTCGGCAGCGCGCTGGTCCGCGCCATGGCCGAGGCGAAGTCACCCGAGGACGCCGCCGCGCGCGCCACGGCGCTCTATCGATCGCTTCGAGGCGCGTGAGGCGCCCGAACCGCGCGAAGCGTCTGAAACTCGTGATGCGTCTGGATCGCGTGAGGCACCCGAAGTGCGTGAGGTGCCCGAACCGCGCGAAGCGAAAGAAGCGTGTGATCGCCCCAAACGAGTGAAGCGACTGAGGCACGCGAAACCCGTGTGGCATCCGAGGCACCGAACGCGCCGGACGAAGCCGACCGTCGCACACGGTCGGACCGCGCTCTCGGATCAATAGCGCCGGAGCACGCCGATCACAACACCCTGGATCTGGCACTCATCGACAACGATGGGCGGAAACTCAGGATTGGCCGGCTGCAACCGGATCTGGCCGCTGCGTTCCTTGAAGTAGCTCTTGAGCGTGGTCTCGCCATTGGGAAGCAGGGCGACCACGCGCTCGCCGTTGCGGGCGTGATTGCGCTGCTCGACGATGACATAGTCACCATCGAAGATGCCCTCATCGCGCATGCTCATCCCCTCGACCTGAAGGGCGAACAGCGTTCCTCGCTGCCCTCGGCGCGGCCCGAAGATCTCCTCGAGGCGCAGCTCCTCGGATTGCTCGAGGCGCTCGATCGGCATGCCTGCGGCGATCCGCCCCACGAGCGGGAACGCCGTCGCCTTCTCTTCGTCGGGCAGGAGGGCCGAGTCAGGTATGGACAAAGAGCGTGCCCTGTTCGCACTTCGGTGCAGGGCGCCCTTCTCGATGAGAGCCTCCACATGCTCGAAGACCGTCACCTTGCTGATCCCGAGCTCGTCGGCGAGTTCTTGCATGGTTGGAGAGAGGCCGTGGCGGCTCCGCCACTCGCGGACCAGCTTGAAGACTCGGAGCTGCTGCGGGGTGAGATTGATGGTTCGTGGAATCCGGTTCATGGGAATGGCTCAGGGAAGATGCACGGCTTGGGAGGGGCGGAACGGCTGACTCACTGGAGTCGCGCGGCGTCGCAGCGCCGCGAGTTTGAGGAGCGGAATGAACGCCAAGGACGAACGCGGCAAGCGCCACCATGGCCCGGCCTGCGGCCAGAAGAAGCGATCGGCTAGCGGCATCTGAATCGGCCACCAACGGCTCGATCCTGCGCAGGCTCTCGCTCGAGAGGTCGAGGTTGAAGTCACCTCCAGGCCCCAGTCGAACCAGCGGCGGCGCCTCACTCGATGGTGAGGAACGATCGGCCGACTGAGGACGACGGGCGAACGAGAGATTGGCTGTGGCAGTTGTGCTGACCATGGTTGTTCGGACTCTGATCGGCTGGCCGGCAGCTCAGACCTCACATTTCGTTCGGTAAATGTTACCCCATCGGAATCCGAACAGCAGGGCTGCAAGCAGATTTTTCTGGGTCCCCGGCCGAATCGGCCCACCCTCCGGCCGCTCCGCCCCTGACAGGCCCCGCGCCGCTCGGCGGCCGCGGCCGGCTCTACCCTCCCACCCATGCCTCAGGCCATCGCACCGCCGGCACCCCTCTGGACCGGCGAATCGGCTCCCGCCTTCCTACTTGACCCATCCATCACCTACCTGAACCACGGCTCCTTCGGGGCAGTGCCGGTGGAGCTCATGGACTCCCAGGAGCGCTGGCGGCGAGCCATCGAGTCGCGTCCCATCGAGCTCCTTGGTCGGCGGGTCTCCGAGTTGATGGCTCCCTCGAAGAGGGCCGTCGCGGAACTTCTTCACTGCCAGCCCGCCGAGGTCGGCTTCGTGACGAATGCAACCGAGGCGATCAACGGTGTGCTCGCGTCGCTTCAGTTCGAGCCGGGCGATGAACTGCTCACGACCTCGCATGTCTACAACGCCATCCGGCAGGCGATGAAGTGGACGGCGAGGCGCTGGGGCGCCTCGGTGCGCGAGTGTCCGCTGCCGTTGCCGTGCCGCTCAGCGGATGAGCTCGCACGCACGATCATCGACGCGCTGCGACCCGAGACACGCCTGCTCGTCATCGATCATGTCACCTCGGCGACGGCGCTCATTCTCCCGATCGAGCCGATCATCGCCGTGTGTCGGCAGCGCGGCATTCCGCTCCTGATCGATGGCGCCCATGCGCCGGGCATGATCCCGGTGGATCTCGCGGCGCTCGATGCGGACTTCTACACCGCCAATCTGCACAAGTGGCTCTTCGTGCCGAAGGGCTGCGGCATTCTGCGCGTCTCGGAGGCGTGGCGCTCGCGCATCCATCCCGCGGTCGTGAGCCACTTCCTCGGCGAGGGATTCGAGCGGGAGTTCGACTGGCAGGGCACCCGCGACATTTCGCCCTGGGTGGTTGCGGCCGAGGCGCTCGACTTCTTCCGCCGCCTGGGTCCGGAGCGCGTCATGAGTCACAACCATGCGCTCGCATGCTGGGCCCATGCGCATCTCTGCGAGCGCCTCGACTCCGAGCCGCTCTCGCCCCTCGATGGGTCACTGCTCGGCTCGATGGCCACAGTGCGCTTGCCGGAGCGCTTCCGACCGAAGTTCGAGAGCATCGAGGCGCTTGGGGCGCACCTCTACGAGAAGGAGCGGATCGAAGTGCCAGTGATCGACTTCGAGGGCCACTGGCATGTTCGAGTGAGTGCGCAGATCTACAACCGACCGCATGACTACGAGCGACTTGGTGAAGCGCTTCTCCGCGCCGCGCCTGCGTGAGAGGGGCCCTTCGAACGAAGGCTCCACTGACGGCGGCGACCCCGGCGAGTTTCACTCAGGCAACGACTCGGCAGGGGAGCCGGAAACCGACGGGTGCTCTTCGATTGAAGGCTCTCCAGGCGGCGTCGGCTCCGGCGGCTGCGGCTCGGCCGGAGGCGCTTCGGCGGGTCGAGACTCAGGTGCCCGGGGAGCCGGATGCTCAGGAGCCGTGATCCCCGGCGGAACGGCTGAGCGGGCCTCCGCGTGTTGACGCTCCGACGATTCGAGCCGCGCGAGCGCCTCAGCCTGGCGCTGCTTGAATGGAACATACTCCTCGTTGAACCACTGCCACCACGCGCGCATGTCGTAGCCGAGGTGCGCGGTGCTCTCACCGAAGTCGGCACTGGTCATCGAAACGAGCGCTTCGTGCAGGTCGGTGCGATAGGAGTAGGCGACCGCATCCTGCACGCGAAGCACCACACCTTCATACACCGCGCCGATCACCGGGGCGAACGCACCGGAGTTGTCGCCGACAATCGGCACGACATTGGCGACATAGGTCTTGGTGGTCCCGATCGCGATCCACGCAAGATCGCCGCCTCGTCGGACGGGATCATCGGCGACCTGCCCGAAGATCATGGGTGGAATCGCCGCGAGCACATTCAGGTTGCCCGCCAGCGCACCCGCCGAGTTCACGATGTCGTGGGTGGTATGGCGGAGCGCCGCATCGATGACCCGCAGCGCCGCATCGCACACGGGCCGACGAATCCGCTCCGTGGCGGCCGCCCGCTGCGCGGGGTCGCGATCGGTGATCGCGATGAACGCGAGCGCCGCCTGACCTTCGGCTCCGCACTCGGCGAAGTGATCGAGAAGGGCCAGCCTCGCCCACGGTGCCGCACGGGAGAAGGCCTGAATGAGCGGCTCGAATGACGCCGGATCGTTCATGGCGCGAAGGGCGTTCATGCCCGCCTCGCGACGATCGGGGCGATGAGAACGGAAGTAGCGCTCACGGATCTCGCGGGCACGGTCGGCGTAGCGCCGCTGCTCCGCGCGGCCGCCCCAGAGCATGGCCGTCGGATCGCCCGGTGGTTGAGTGATCGGAGGGACACCCCCGGTCGACGGAAGCGGCACCAGCAGATTCGGCGGGATGGCACCCGGGCGACTCTCCTGCGCAGCGTGCGTCGTCGCATCCGCGCCGAGCGCGACGACGGAGGCGGAGAACACGGAGCCTGTCGGCATCGCAGACATGGTGGCCGCGGCGGCCATGGTGGACATCGGCGACCTCGTGGTCATCGTTGACATGGCGAATATCGCGCCAACAACCATGGCCGGGAACTGCATTGAGTTGATCCTCACGCGCCGCATCCATCCTTAGGATATCCACCCATGAGCGAGGCTCCGACGATCTACATGCAACTCGGCGAGGAGGCCTTCTGGCGCATCGCCCGGGCCTTCTATGCGCGCATCGAGGCGCATCCCCGACTTCGCCCGATGTTCCCGACCGACCTCACCGAGCCCATTCGCAATCAGGCGGAGTTCCTCATGCAGTACTTCGGCGGCCCGCACACCTACAGCGCCCGGAAGGGGCATCCGCGGCTTCGCCTTAGACACATGCCCTATCGCATCGACCTTCAGGCGCGCAACGACTGGGTCGAGTGCATGCGAGGTGCGCTCGCCGATGCGCAGATTCCCGACGACATCAATGCCGCCATGATGCGCTACTTCGAGAACACCGCGACCTTCATGATGAACGCGCCGGATTGACGAGAGGCGCTGATCGCGCCGGGGACAACTCAGCTTGCGTTGGTGATGATGAGCCCGAGTGACGCCACGCGCGATCGCGCCTCTTCAGCGCCCTGCCGGGTGGGGAAGGATCCAATGCGCACCACCCAGAACTCGCGCCCGCCCGTATCACGCGTGCGCTGCACCCGCGGCTCGCCGAGGCCCGCCTGCCGAGCCTGCGACGCGACTTCATTGGCCCGTCGACGGGCGTTCGCTTCATTCTGGAAAGCGCCCGCCTGAAGTGAGAAGGGGCCGGACGCCTGACTTCGAGCCGCTCCACCCGCCGAAGAATCAGACCCGCGTGACGGAGGCGCTCCACCTGCGCTCGCAATCGGCGTCGACCCCGTCGAGGCGATGCCCGACATGTTCCCGGTGACCCCCGCCGTGCCTGCAGTGCGCTCCGCGGCATAGCGGTCGGCGACATCGGCATACCCGAGGACACGCGATCGCTCCTCTCCGGAGAGCCCCTTCGCCGCCTCGCGATAGAAGCTCGCCGCATCGCGCCAGCGGTTCTGGAGCACGCGCACATCGCCCATCATGATCCTCGAGTCGGTGACGAGACGCGGATCCTGGCTCCGCTCCGAAGCCATGAACTGAAGCTCGGCCTCGTCGAGTTTCTGCATCTGGTACGCGGCGAGCCCGGCGACCCACGCCGCCTGCTCCCGCACCGGGCTCGTGGAGCTGCGGGCCAGCGTTCGGGCGCGCTCATAGGCCTGCGGATACCGCGCCTCGCGATAGTCGTCGACCGCCGTCGCAAGCTCGGGCGACGCGGCCATCTTCACCGAGGTCAGGCTCGAGCCCTCGGGGGCCTTCTCGTTCGTGGCGCAGCCGGGCAGAGGCAGAAGCGCCAGTGCCGCAGTGATCACTCCAGCAAGTCCGTTGGCGATTCGCATGATGTCTCCGTATCGTATCGGTTGACGGGCGAGTTGCCTCCAATGAGATTGCTCCGCCAGATCGAGCGCAGGCTCCTGCTTCGGCCCTGGAAGGTCCTCATCCACGATGACCAGCGGGCGTGGCGCGCCATCACCCTGCTGATGGCGGCGTGGCACCTGGCCCGCGAAATCGACCAGCGCACCCGGCGTTCGGCGGTGGGCATCATGCTCCCGACTTCGGGCCTCTTTCCCGCCGCGGTGCTGGCGAGTTGGATGACAGGCCGGGTCATCGTGCCGCTCAACTACCTCCTGTCGCCGGATGATCTCCAGTATGTCGCCACCGACTCCGGCCTCGACACGGTGGTCACGGTGCAGCCGATGCTCGACTTCATCGGCGGCCTGCCGACCGGGGTCACGCCGCTCCTGATGGAGAAGGTGAACTACAAGGGGCTGCCCCGACCACGGCTCGGCCCCTCGCGCGGCGATGATGAACTCGCCTGCCTCCTCTACACCTCGGGCACCTCGGCGCGACCGAAGGGAGTCATGCTCAGTGCTGGCAACCTGGCGAGCAATGTGAGCCAGTGCGTCGAGTGGGCGAAGTTCGACTCGCGCGATGTGGTCCTGGGAGTGCTGCCTCAGTTCCACTCCTTCGGCCTGACGGTGCTGACGCTGCTCCCGCTCGCCGTCGGAGGCACGGCGGTTTACACCGCGAAGTTCGTTCCGAAGCGCATCCTCGAACTCGCGGGACAGCATCGTCCGACGGCGCTGGTGGCGATCCCCTCGATGTACAACGCGCTGCGGTTGCTCAAGAGCGGCACAGCCGCGGACTTCGCCTCGCTGCGCTACTGCGTCTCAGGCGGAGAACCGCTTCCGCAGGCGGTCATGGAAGGCTTCCGTGAGCGATTCGGCATCACCATCTGCGAGGGCTATGGTCTCACCGAGACCTCACCCGTGACCAACTGGTGCCGACCCGATGAGTATCGCTGGCGCAGCGTCGGTCGCCCGCTGCCCGGAGTCGAGCAGCGCATCGTGGGCCCGCAGGATGAAGTCCTGCCCGCTGGGGAAGATGGCGAGGTGCGCATCAAGGGACCGAATGTGATGCTCGGCTACCACAACCTGCCCGAGCAGACGCGCGACGCCTTCGACTCGGAGGGGTATTTCCGCACCGGCGACATGGGGCGCTTCGACGACGATGGTCACCTGCGGATCACCGGCCGGATCAAGGAGATGCTCATCATCGCGGGTGAGAATGTCTTCCCCCGCGAGATCGAGGAGGTCCTCAATCGCCATGACGCGGTCAAGGATTCGGCGGTCATCGGCATGCCCGACGGCAGTCGCGGCGAAGTGGCGCTGGCGTTCGTCGAACTGAAGGAAGGCATGCAGGCGACCGAGCATGAACTCCGCGCCCACTGCCGCACGCAGCTTGCGCAGTTCAAGGTGCCGCGCGAGGTCCGGGTCCTGAGCGCCCTGCCTCGCAATGCGACCGGCAAGATCGTGCGTCGTCAGCTCTCGCCCGCGACGGCGGCACCACAGGAGCGCTGAGTCGCCACGCGAGAACGCGCGAGCGCGCCAGGCTCAGCAGGGACCCCATGCACCGAGCAGGATGGCGATGTCGGCGCCATTCACCACGCCGTCGTCATTCAGGTCGCCTTCGCCGGCCGCGCCCCAGTTGCCGAGCAGGATCGCGAGGTCGGCACCGTTGACGATCAGGTCACCATTGAGATCCGCGGGGCATGGGCACGCATCCTGGCCAAGCTCCACCAGGGAGAGCAGGCCGCTGCCCGAGGCATTCTGCCGACCTCCGACGCGCACAAGGTAGCTCTCTCCACAGACGGCATTGAACTCGACGGTGCTGAAGGGTCCGAGCGAACAGGAGGGATCGACATCGTTGCAGGCAAGCAGCGCCGTCGGCGGACACTGCGCGCCTGCGTAGACCGCGAGGCGCGTGTTGAAGGTCGCGTCGATGCAGGTCGTGACTCGCACCGGCCCGGAGACGGAGGCCGTGTAGCTGAACCAGATGTCCTTTGAGAAGGTGAGGCCTGTCCCCTCTTCGCAGGTCGGCGGAAGAGCGGGCCCGTCGGTGCCTGCGCCGATCGTGGTGAAGGGCGTGACGCCTGGCGCGAGCGGCACCGCATTCGCGCAGAGATCGTTGGCGGGCACCGGCGGCGAGCAGAGATCGGCCGCGAGCAGCACGCACGCGGAGTCCCACTCCGACTGGCAGCAGAAGGGATCAATGCCGCACACCTGTTGGCAGCACCCCGTTGGAGAGCCGCATCCCGGTGTGAGGTGCGGCACGAAGCAACTCTTGGATGCATTGCCGCAGGAGAGGGCGCAGCCATTCACGAAGGAGATTCCCACCAGATAGCGTCCATCCGCGCAGGGGAATGGATCGACCTGGCCGATGGTCGGGAAAGTCCCCGCACTGGCCACCACCCAGTACTTGCCGGCGGGCACGCAGAGCGTCACCGACTTGGCGAGCGTGTTCTTGCTCTGGACGAACGCAACGGCCGTGCCGAGCGTGGTGCACTGGCCGATCGGCGGCGCAGGAATCAGTGCCGCCCACGCGAGCACCTTGCTCGTGAGCGTTAGCGTCGCCGTGATCGAGTTGCTGCCCGATCCCAACTGGGCGACGAAGATGTCCACATCGGCGTCGATGGAGCCATCTGGCAGTTGCACGGCGAAGAGGCGTGCGCACATCGGGATGTTCGGGAAGATGGACTGGCCGACCACATTGTCGCCGGGGTTGAAGCAGAGATCGTTGAGCTTGATGCCGCAGGGCTCGGTTTCCTGCGTGGCATTCGAAGGGCAGACGACATTGCAACCGCCATAGCAGTAGCAATTGGCCGCCGAAGCGCAGGACTGGTCCCACGACACCTGGCAGCAGGATGGGAAGAGACCGCAGATCACCTCGCAGCACGCCGCATCGGAGCAGCCGCCCCCTGGGTGCGGTTGGTTGCAGGGGCCCGTCGCGCTTCCGCACTCTCCGGGTGAACCGCACGCAATGAACGCCTTCTGCACGCAGAGGGAGTCCCACATCTGCGAGCAGCAGAAGGGGTCGGTTGCGCAGACGGCGGCGCAGCACTTCGGATCACTGCACGCGGGGTTCGCGTGCACACTGAAGCAACTGCCCGCCGTGGCCAACCCGCAGACGCCGATCTCCAGGCAGACACTCTCGGCGAAGGAGACGCAGCTTGAGTCCCAGACCACGACGCAACACGCGGGATCGAATCCGCAGACCTCCTCACAGCAGGCCGCCACGCTGCACCCCGGTGAACCGTGGGGCTCATAGCAGGGGTTGTTGCTGCAGAACTGGGCCCACGCGGGTGACGCGGCGGTGCCGATGGTGAAGGCGAGAGCGATGACGGCAGGGCTGCGTGATGGGAAGGACATGTGGGGATCGATTCGAGAGGGACTTCGCGGAGGATCCTAGGTTCTTCGTGAGTCGATCAACGGAGCATGCCGCGGTCGGCCGCGCAGTGCAAAAAGAAAGGCCCCCCGGCAGAACGCCGGGGGGCCGTTGATCCCATTCAGGATCGCTCGGACGGTTCTGGCTTACGGGCAGTTCGGGCCAGTGAGCCAAGCGCCGAGGACGAGGGCAATGTCAGCACCGTTGACGAAGCCGTCACAGTTGACATCGCCAGGGCCGCCGACCGGACCACCGCCTGCGGGGTTCCAGTTGCCGAGCACGACCGCGATATCCGCACCATTGACGCAGCCGTCATTGGTCTGGTCCGGATTCTCGAAGCACGAGATCGGGCAGGAAACCGTCAGCGAGTAGTCATTGCTGCCGCTGCCACAGGGGAATCCGCTGAACGCGTTCGGAGCAGCGAAGACCCAGTGAGTGCCGGCGGGCAGCGTGACGGTGAACGACGCAGTGCCGCAGAAGTTGGACACGGCGAACGGATCGAGGAACGAAGCCGTCGCGCAATCCGTGCTGTTCACGATACCGATGACCATCGGGAGCTGGTTGGAGATCGTGACGGTGATCTCGGTCGTGTCAGCCAGTTCGAGGATGTACCAATCGGTGTCGCGGAAATTGCCATCGGCCCATGCGGTGCCGCAGATGGTCTCATTGCAGCTGATGGAGCCGAAGTTGGTGGAGCCGAGGAAGCAGATGTCCGGGCAGAGCTGGTTCGCAGCGCCCGAGCACAGGCCGTCCCAAGCCACATCGCAGCAGAACGGATCGGCTGCGCAGACCGCATCCTGGCAGGCCGGATCGTCGCAGCCAGCGCCGCCCCAAACGATGCAGCAGTTGCTGGTGCCACCCTGCGGAGCATTGCAGCCACCGTTCTCATCAGCGCCGCAAGCCTCACCCTCGGGGGTGCCGACGCAATCGAGCGGGCAGGCCGGAGCGCCGCAGAACTCGAACGCCTCGTTCACGCAGATGCCATCCCACGCCACCTGGCAGCAGAAGGGATCGATTGCGCAGACCAGGTTGCAGCACGCCTCGTCGCTGCAGAACGGACCACCAGTGGTGTAGCAGTCGTGGTCAGAGTTGCCGCAGGCCGGCGGGAGGCACTCATCGCCACACTCGACGGTCAGGGCGTACTCGTTCGCGCCGCTGTCACAGGGGAATCCGCTGAAGCCATTGGCGCCCGCGAAGATCCAGTGCACGGTCGGCGCGAGGCAGACGGTGAAGCTGGCGGAGCCACAGTAGCCGGAGACCGCGAACGGATTCAGCGAGCTGGCCGTCGCGCAGTCGGTGCTGTTCACGATACCGATGACCATCGGGAGCTGGTTCGAGATGGAGACGGTGACCGTGACCGGCGTGGAGAAGCCACTGAGGTCAAGGACGAACCAATCGGTGTCGCGGAAGTTGTTGTCGGCCCAAGAGGTGCCGCAGATGGTCTCGCCGCATGAGATCGAACCGAACTGCGGCGGGAAGGTGAAGCAGATGTCCGGGCAGAAGTCATTCGCCGCCGCCGCACAGATGCCGTCCCAAGCCACATCGCAGCAGAAGGGATCGAACGAGCAGATGGTGTCCTGGCAGTTCTGATCATCGCAGCCGATGCCGCCCCAGGCGAAGCAGCAGTTGCTGGAGCCACCCTGGGCGACATTGCAGCCGCCGTTGGTGTCGGCGCCGCAGGGCTCGCCCTCGCTGGTGCCGGTGCAGGAGAAGGGGCATTCGGGCACGCCGCAGAACTGGAACGCCTCGTTCACGCAGATGCCGTCCCAGGCGACCTGGCAGCAGAAGGGATCAACCGAGCAGACCAGCGAGCAGCAATCCTCGTCGGTGCAGCCGGGGCCGCCCGTCGAGTAGCAGTCGTGATCTGACGGCGGGCAGGTGAGCTCACAGCCGCAGTTCGCGACTGCCGCGTTCGCGCAGATGCTGTCCCACTGCACATTGCAGCAGAACGAGTCGAAGCTGCAAATCAGGTTGCAGCAGTTCTCGTCGTCGCAGCCGGGGGTGCCGTTGGCAACGCAGCAGTCGCCAGCGCCAGCGTTGCAGGCGGGATTGCCGCCGCCGCCGCCATCGCACACTGCGCACTGCGCGTTGGCCGCG